>JABDEF010000049.1:0-1428 GCA_013287235.1 Gammaproteobacteria bacterium | reverse complement strand
GAATCTTTTTTGCAGTACGTATCATTTCATTACATTGACTTGTTATTTTTTCGTAATGTTCTGATAAAGATAACCTACCAACAGCGAAATCATTTCCGGATTTTTGTTCAGGAGCACAGGCGGTTGCGCGCAAGTGATATTGAATATTATTTGTTAATTCATTCAGTTTATCATCATACGGTTGGGTCGTGAAAAATCTTAATTTTAGTAAATTTGATGATGAAAGAGATTGAGCAGGATTGACTGTAGATAATAAGATTTTTGAAGTCAATTGTTGCTTAGTATTCTTTACAAAGAATCGCATCATAATAAAAAACCATTTTTATATTTTTGGCGGGTTGGTACAGAATCTTCGACCAGCCGTCACTTTAGAATGAATAATTAACTTATTTGTTATATTTAAATTTATACAATGCTTCCACTTGCTCTACTACATCTTTTGATGCACTTTTACATTCGTTTTTACTCCAAATGAAAGAGTCAGCGTTAGGAAAACCGATAGGAAGAAATACATTCTTTTCCCTAAACAATCTGCATTTCTCATGCGCTATTTTTTGTAGCAAACTAATTTTATCTCTTAATTCTTCTTCTGCTGAAGTTGATTTACTTTCGTTTCTTAATTCGGAGGAATAGAGATCTTTCTGTTCTCTTTCTCCTTCAGCGATGGCATTGCGATTTTTTCTGAGCATATTTTATTTCAATTCCTTTACAATAATTTTTGATTATTATCGATTTTTTGGTATTAATGTATTTTTGCTTTCATTTTCATGTGGTTTTTTCAAAGCAGAATAAGCTTTTCTACCAAAAAAAAACCGGCAGCGGCGCATGTGGCTACAGTTGCAACGGCAGGAACAGAAAAGTAAGGACACTTTAGCATTCGCAATGTGTTTATCGTGCCGCCTTCTTGAAAACAAAATGAGGCTTTAGCAAAACTTTTAGCAAAAAATGGCGGGCTCCCAGTTGCATACCAAGTTAAGCTCGTAGCTAACATACTAGATGCTCCTACTGCTCCTCCCAAAGGGACTCCTAAAAAAATACCTGTTCCAATGGCCCATTTTTGTTCTGAGGTAAGAGGTTTTTGGACTTGCACACCATCTCTACTCTTCATAATACATTCCCTCAATTTTTTTCTAATATTTATTTTATAGTAATTTCATAATCTAAAAAACGATGGTTTTGTAAACATCACCATGGTGTTAAAAAACTTAATTCAAAAACCATATAAAATATGCTTAAATAAACGTCTACAAAACTATGTTTATAAACTCAACAATTAAAGTTGGGTAACTATACTTTAAGATTTTCAGTATTGCAAGGGTCAACGATGAAAATAGGATATGCTAGAGTCAGCACACATGAGCAAACTACCAGTATGCAAAGGCATGCATTGAAACAAGCAGGATGTGAGAAAATATGGGATATATTACA
>JABDEF010000048.1 GCA_013287235.1 Gammaproteobacteria bacterium | reverse complement strand
TTTCCAGAAGTTTGGGATCAACATCATCTAAACTTTTGGGTGCGTCTTTTTGAGATTTTGGTGCAGAATAATAAATAATATTTTGATAATCGATATCAGCATATTGAATTTTCGCCCAGGTGGGAGGAGAAAGTGTCAACCAATGTTCATAGGCTTTTAAACGCCATTGTAATAAAAATTCAGGTTCTTTTTTTTTGCTCGAAATTTTACGGATAATGTCTTCCGTCAAGCCAGGTGCAAAGGTATCCGATTCAATCGCGGTGACAAAACCGTATTGATAGTTTTTATTCACGACTTCATGTAAATATTGATTGGCCATGCATCTTGTTCTCTTAGTAGGGGGTAGATCATACCATATTGCGAAATTTCTTTCTCCTGTCATGCCAGCGAAAGCTGACATCCAGATGAGGCTTCTCTGGATACCAGCTTTCGCTGGCATGACAGGCGTGCTGAGCATAAATTATACACAATATAGCATATTTGATCACTTTCGTGAAGACAATAGCGACTTCTCTCAACCCCTCGCAAAGCTTGAGCTTATATTTGAGGAAGATGTGCTGCCTGAAGATGAATTGGAGAAAGAGTCAACCGAATGTTGAAACAGTCTCAATGCGCCTTTTTGCTTGCGATTAAATTGAAAAGAAACAACCGCACCTTTCGTAAGACTGCTCAAACTGCTAACATCTTTAATTTTTCGAGGAACCTCATGCAATACAATAAACTCGGCAAAAATGGCATTCGGCTCAGTGAATTGGGTTTTGGCTCCTGGATTACCTTTGCAAAGCAATTAGGCAACGCCCAAGTAAAGGAATTTATGCATCTCGCCTTCGATCATGGGATTAATTTTTTTGATAATGCCGAGGGGTATGCACATGGCGAGGCTGAAACTTTAATGGGTCAAGCCATCAAAGAATTTCGACGTGAAGACCTCGTGATTTCAACGAAAATCTTTTGGGGAGGTAATGGCCCCAATGATACAGGTTTATCTCGAAAGCATTTGATTGAAGGGACAAAAAATTCTCTCAAACGCTTGCAAGTCGACTATGTTGACCTTTTATTTTGCCATCGCCCCGATCTTGAAACCCCCATCGAAGAAACCGTGCTGGCGATGGATTATTTGGTGCGCAATAATTATACATTTTATTGGGGTACGTCTGAATGGAGTGAGCAACAAATAGAAACTGCTTACCGGATCGCAGAAGATCTTGGTTGTATCAAACCTTCCATGGAACAACCTAAATATAATCTCTTCTTTCGCGATCACTTAGAAAAAGATTATCTCTCTTTATTTAAAAAATATGGCATGGGGACAACCATTTGGAGTCCGCTTGCATCAGGCATTTTATCTGGAAAATATCATCATGGCATTCCACAAGACAGCCGCTTAGCCAAAGAAGCGTGGTTAATTCCCAATAACTTTAAAGAATTGGTTGAAAAAACAGGCAGTTTGTCTAAAATCGCTGATGAATTAGGTTGCACCCTTTCACAGCTTGCCATTGCTTGGTGCTTAAAAAATCCTTATGTGACCTCTGTCATTTTGGGCGCTACCAAAAAAGAACAATTGATAGAAAATTTAGGTGCGATCGATATCAAACAGAAACTCACAACAGACGTGATGACAACCATTGATAAAATTATTAAATGAAAACAACATTAGTCATACATCAATTAGAAGTTAACGTATCCTTAGGCTGGGGGGATGAAGAACGTTCACAAAAGCAGACCGTGTGGGTAGACTTACACATTGATTTTAAAATTCCGCCAAAAGCAACCGAAACCGATCACTTAGATGACACATATTGTTATTACACGTTAACTCATCAGATTGTCAAAAATATTTCAGAACGTCCATTTCGATTAATTGAGCATTTAAGTTTTGAAATTTATAAAATTGCAAAAACATTTTTTGGTGAAGCATCTTTTGTAAAAATAGGTGTCACCAAAAAACCGGATATTTCATATCCTAATCAAGGTGTCACTTTTTGGTATGGGGATGGTGAATGAATGGTTATTTTAGGGCTTGGAACCAATCAAGGTAATCGTTTATACAATCTCCGCCGTACATTCGAGCAATTAAAAAAAATACCTGATTTCTCGATTAAAAAAATTTCGCCTATTTATATCTCAGACGCACTTTTACCCCAAAATGCGCCTGATTCATGGAATAAACCCTATTTTAATTTATGCATTTCAGCCGAAACGGCTTTATCACCCGATGCGTTACTCACATATACTAAACGTATAGAAAAAATAATAGGGCGGCAAGAAGAAAAAGATTGGGGACCGCGCATCATTGATATTGATATTTTAGCTTGGGATCAAAAAATAATAATGCATGATCGTTTACATATTCCACACGAACATTTGCATGAACGCCCATTTGCATTAAAACCGCTTTCAGATATTGTCCCTTTTTGGCGTCACCCTATTCAAAAAAAAACGGCCATTGAAATGGTCAAGCAATGGGGAGAAAATTTACCCCTACATACAAAGCAAATACCACATCGTATCGATATACCGGAATTAGTAGGGATTGTGAATATCACACCCGATTCATTTTCCGATGGTGGCACTTTTACCGATGATTTACCGCTTCAATTGGTGAAGGCAGGTGCAGAGGTTATTGATTTTGGGGCAGAAGCCACAGGTCCCAAAGCCATATCGCTGAATAGCGATCAAGAATGGGCACGTCTTTCTCCTGTTTTAGAAAAATTTATTCGAGAAAAAAATGATTTACTTACGACACCTAAAATCAGTATTGATACTTATCATCCAGAAACGGCAAAAAAAGCGTTAGCGTTTAATGTAGATTGGATCAATGATGTGAGTGGTTTAGATAATGTTGCCATGCGCGAGGTAGTCGCAGAGCATTCTTGTGATGTCGTTTTTATGCATCATTTAGGCATCCCGGTTTCGAAATCATCTCTGATTCCTCTCCATGAAGATCCTGTTCAACACGTATTTGAATGGGCAGAAAAACGTATTGCATTATTAGAAAAATCAGGTATCGCAAAAGAGCGCCTTATTTTTGATGTGGGCATTGGTTATGGAAAAACCGCAGAACAATCACTCGCGCTCATCCAAGACATTTCTGTTTTTAAAAAATTGGGCTGTCGGTTGCTTGTGGGTCATTCTCGAAAATCTTTTTTAACGTTATTCACAAATAAACCCGCGCATGAGCGTGACTTAGAAACCGGCGTTATTTCGCTTTATCTAGCCAATCAAGGCGTTGATTATTTACGTGTACATCATATTAAAAATCATATGCGTTTTTTCTATTTGTCATCCCAAATGGCAATTCCCTGAGTTCCACTAAACTCAAAGATTAATTGTATAAAACTTCATTATATCATGCGGACCTCTCTGGAGGATAAAATCGACAAATGTCGATTTACACCTCCATTTTTCTATCTTAAAATGGAGGATAAAATCGACAAATGTCGATTTACACCTCCAGTATAGAATTGCATATCATTTAGAGGATGAAATGGCAAAAAAAATCAAGTTTATAGGTAGAAAGGATGAGTTAACACGATTAATCGCTTTAACTAAAAAAGGTACATCCTCATTTGTTGTCATAAAAGGACGTCGGCGAATAGGAAAAAGTCGTTTAGTTGATGAATTTAGTAAACATTTTCAATGCTATTATAAAATGGAAGGATTAGCTCCCAATAAAAAAACAACGCTTAAGATTCAGCTCGATACATTTTGCAAGCAAATGGCCAGAGAGTTTAATATCCCACAAGCAACATATAATGATTGGAGCGATGCTTTATGGGCGTTAGGGGAGAGAATTCAATCAGGAAAAATTCTATTATTTTTTGATGAACTTTCATGGATGGGCACGAAAGATCCTTTGTTTCTTGAAAAGATTAAAAGTTTTTGGGATAACCAGGTTAGTAAAAATCATGAATTAATTTTTATTGTTTGCAGTTCAGCATCCAGTTGGATTGAAAAAAACCTATTGAGCAGTACGGGTTTTGTAGGACGAGTTTCTCTGACAGTAAAGTTGGAAGAATTATCATTATATGATTGCAATCAATTTTGGCCAAAAAATATTTCGGCCTTTGAAAAATTTAAAGTGCTCGGAGTAACAGGTGGGATACCCAAATATCTCGAAGAAATCCATCCAAAAGAAACCGCGGAAGAAAATATAAAACAACTTTGTTTTATTGACGGAGGACTGTTAGTCAAAGAATTTAATCGTATTTTTTCTGATTTATTTTTAAGGGACAGCGTTTTTTATAAAAAAATAATTAATGTTTTATCTGATGGTCCAAAAGAACAAAATGAAATTGCGAAACTGGTTTTTAACGGAGATAATCGAAAGCATATAGGTCGTATCTCTGAATATCTTTGGGAACTTTCAGAAGCGGGTTTTGTCAAGAGAGATTATACATGGGACTTAAAAACAGGCATCGATTCAAAATTAAGTAAATATCGACTGCAAGATAACTATTTAAGATTTTATCTTAAATATATCGAGAAAAACTTAAGTAAAATAGAACGACACGCTTTCGATTTGAAATCTTTAATATTATTACCAGAATGGAATTCGATGATGGGATTTCAGTTTGAAAATTTAGTATTAAATAACAAAAAAGCAATACATAAAATTCTGGGGATAAGGCCTGATGAAATTATTAGTGAAAACCCTTTCTTTCAAAGAAAAACCTTACGTTCCCCGGGTTGTCAGATTGACTATATGATTCAAACAAAATTTGGAAGTTTATATATTTGCGAAATTAAATTTTCAAAAAACGTCATTGACAGTTCGATAATAAAAGAAGTTGAAACAAAATTTAAAACATTACAATATCCTAAAGGCTTTTCGAGTCGCTTTATATTAATTCATGTTAATGGAGTTGATAGCAGTGTAATGGATAGTGATTATTTTTATAGAGTTATTGATATGAGTGAATTGTTAGATGTGGAATAGTAAAAATTGTTGATAATCAAAGAAGTATGTTTTGTTTTGACAAAATCCATTAATTCTAAACATTGCGCTTAAAAACCATGTAATATAAATAATGGATTTTTTTCAAATTTACCTTGTGAACCAAAACCAAGAACGAGTTGAGTTTTTATTCTCACTGTCTTTTGTTTGTTCATTCTTAAAAAATCCTGACGAATTTAATGGGGATTTTTTATTAGATTTATTTAGGATTTTATCTATGTTATCAAGCTCATCTTTTTTGAGCGCATGACTCATAAACATAATGGAATTTTTATCCGCCTTCTCTTCTTTCAGTTTTACTTTTTCATTCAAGCGTAATAGCGCTTCAAATGCAATTTTTGTTTGTGAATCACATCCTAAAAGAATCGAATATAATGCTGGTACATTAGAATCATTGTAAGAATCTAGATTCAGTTCTGCACCGGCTGCTAATAGCATCGTTACGCATTCTTTTTGCTTGCCGCTACCTGATGCATGACCAAGCGCTGTGTTTCCAAATCTATCTGTTTCATTGACATTTGCTTTTGCATCAAGTAATAACTTTAAGCAATCTGGACGTCCTTCATAAGCAGCCCAATGTAATGGAGATAACATACATTCTTTCGGTTTAGCGTTAACATTGACTTTTGATTCAATCAAAATTCGAACACAATCGGCATATCCTAATCTTGAAGCCGCAGTCAGTGCGGTATCTTTTCCATAGGCTTTCTCAGTTTCCTTGCCATAGGGTATCTCAAGGATTGCAGGATCAGGGAGATTTTGAATATATTCTTTTACCTGTTTAACTCTTTCATCTGCAGTGAGTTTTTCGTCATTGATAATTTCTACGATGTTCCTTGTTTCCATATTAAATCCCATTTAACATTTAAGTGAATATGTTTTTTCTTCATCCATAGGCTGCATTGATTGATCGCGCATAAACCTAAGGTGAAGGTAAATTAGCAATTTGTGAAAGATAAAACAAGCCCATTAGGAAAAAAAATTATGTCGACAGCTGGCGAATCCAGAAAGACTTTTCTGGATTGCTTCGCCTCGTAAAAAGCACGAGGCATCGCAATGACAGCGTAGTCCGCGCGAAGCGCGCGTTCAGCATTACTGCACATCCGTAAGTGATAAAAGTCGGAGAATTTCAGCAACTGTATGAAAAGATCCAAAAACCACAATGCGATCATTTTCATTCGCATCATCTAATTCGGTTTTGTAGGCATCTTCAATACATGCATACATTTTCCAATTTTTCATATTCTCTTTTTGAAAAATATCTCTCAATTTGTCCTCTGACATGCCGCGTGAAGTGCGTAGGGGTGCAATATACCAATGATCAATCACATTTTTTATCACTTTAAGAGAAGTAAAAATATCTTTGTCTTTTAACATCGAAAAAACGGCGCGTGTTTTTCCTAAAACAGGATTTTTCTTTAAATAATCCGAAAGCAAAGCAACAGACGCGGGATTATGGGAAACATCTAATATTTTTTTAATTTTACCCGGGATGACTTGAATACGGCCAGGAAGAGTGACTCGCTTCAAAGCACGATCAATGGCTTCTCGTTTGACAGGCAAAGACGGTTGCAATAATTCGACCACTTTTAAAACGGTGGACATATTTTGTAATGCTAATGCCGTTTTTGGTAAATCACAGAATTGTTTATTATCACTCCACCAATTCCAATGAAAACCATTTTCCTGATATTCAAAATCCCTACGCTGACAAAAAAGTGGGCTACCGATTGCTTCGGCATGTTGAATCAATGTTAATGGAGGATCGAAATCGCCACACACTGCAGGCTTACCTGGCCTAAAGATACCGCTTTTTTCACGTGCAATGGCCTCTCTCGTGGTCCCTAGCCACTCCATGTGATCCAAAGCAATGCTAGTCACCACTGACACATCCGAATCAATGGCGTTCACCGCATCCAAGCGTCCGCCCAATCCCACTTCCAAAATCACGACATCGAGCCTATGTTGCTTAAAAACCCATAAGGCTGCCAATGTACCGAATTCAAAAGGGGTTAAAGGAATATTTTCTGAATGTTTTTTGATTTCTTGAAAAGCATCGATCAGTATTTGATCCGAGACAGGTTTACCTTGAAGACGGACCTGTTCGTTATAATGCAATAAATAAGGCGATGTAAATGCCCCGGTGGATTTCGACGCTTCAAGATAAATCGCTTCCAACCCTGCAACTGTCGATCCTTTACCATTCGTACCCGCAACTGTGATCACCGTGCTTTCGAGTGATAAATCCAAGCGTTTTAAGACTTGATGGACACGATCCAAGCCAAGATCTATTTCTTTCATAGAAAGCGATTTGATCCAATCTAACCAAGATTCGAACATTAACCTATGTTCCTATAACCTGTAGATAAAAATACCTGAAACCTTTGTATTACATGTGTAAAACTGTGTGGATAACTTAACACACCCATTTCATCCAAAATCATACCGACATAAACACAGTTGTTTTTTTACTTTTCCACAGGTCTATACACCTGTAAGACTTTGATAAATATACTGTTCTGTTAGTTACCCACAGAAAATACCGCCCTTATTAATAAAAGCTACTAAATAAAGAATTATATAATAATATTATTTTTATATAAGCTGTCTTAAAAAAAATTGACAACCTATAAATAGAAACCTATGATAACCCCCCTAAATTAAATATAGGCTTAAGTGCAATCATGAAAAGAACATATCAACCCAGTGTCATTAAACGAAAAAGAACCCATGGTTTTCGCGCAAGAATGGCAACGAAAAATGGGCGTATTGTACTAAACAGACGCCGCGCAAAAGGCCGTAAAGTATTAACCGTTTAGTGTTATTTTCGTACAAGTGGATTTTTCACGTAAACATAGATTAATAGCCAACGAGGAGTTCAAATCCATATTTGATAAGGCTGAAAGGATTAGTCAAAAACAAATGACCGTTCTTTACAAGCCTAATCAAAAAGCTTACCCACGACTTGGAATAAGCGTCGGAAAACGCGTATCCAGTAGTGCTGTAAGAAGAAATCGCATAAAGAGAATTATACGGGAGAGTTTTCGGCATCATCGTGAAAACTTAAAAAACGTAGATATTGTCGTTATTGCAAGACAACCCTGTGATAAACTGAGCAATCAAAAATTACGTGAGGGTTTAGAAAAACTGTGGGAAAAATTAAGGAAATCAACATAGCATCCTTTCGTTTTATCATAAGGATATATCAATTTTTAATAAGCCCATTTTTTGGACAATGTTGTCGTTTTTATCCTTCTTGTTCCAATTATGCTTTAGACGCATTAAAAATTCATGGTATATTTCATGGATGTCATTTAACCTTACGAAGAATTTTACGTTGCCATCCTTGGTGTCAAGGTGGTTTTGATCCAGTACCGGAAAAATACACAAAATGTTAACAAATCTATTTGATTACTTACGTATGGCCTTATATGCAACGCTTATTGTATTAGTGTTAATTTTATATCAAGTTTGGGAAAAAGATCATCCTCCTACAGCATTACCCACCTCCACTCCTACCATTAGTAATAATTATGTCCCCGAAGTGGTTGAACCTAAAACAACGGGAGCGGCATTACAGAGTGGTGCCTCAGCTACTTCATCTAGTGCAATAACCACTGGAAAAATAATCCACGTCAAAACGGATACGATGGATATCAGTATCGATACATTAGGTGGCAACATTAAAGAAGTAAAGTTACTCCACTATGATGAAGAACTTCACTCAAATACGCCTTATTTATTACTCAATAATGCGACAGCTACCCGTTATATCGCAGAAAGCGGCCTAGTGAGTAGCATTGGGCCAGATACGAAGCAGGGCCAAGCTATTTATACCACTGATCAAACCGATTTTGTTTTACCTTCCAATCAAAATGAGATGCAAGTTGCATTACATTGGCAAAATCCGGAAGGCGTAAAAATCACTAAAGTATTCACACTAAAACGCAATAGTTATGTGATTGATGTCAGTTATAACATTCTTAATCAATCCAATAAGCTTTATGACGCAAATCTGTATTTTGAACTTTTGCGTACCAATACGCCGCCAGTGAATCATCACGGTTTTGTGAATGCAACGTATTTTGGCGCAGCGATTTCAAGTCCTGAAAAAAGATTTCAAAAAATACCCTTCAGTGACATGACAAAATCGAGACTCAATCAGACGATCACAGGTGGCTGGGCAGCCATGATACAGCATTATTTTGTGAGCGCTTGGGTCCCTGATAAAAATGTTCCCATGCAATATTTCACAAATGTGACAACGGATGGTTTATACACGATTGGTATGATGAGTTCGAAAGTGAATGTGTCACCCAATGAAACATTACAAATACCTGCTAAGTTTTATGCGGGTCCAGCGATTGCGGAAGATTTAGAAAGCGCAGCGCCTGGCCTGAAACTGACTATCGATTATGGTTGGTTCTGGTTTATTTCCGCTATTATATTTTGGATGATGCAAAAAATTTATAATGTGATTGGAAATTGGGGTTGGTCGATTGTAATCGTCACCCTTATTATTAAACTTTTATTTTATCATTTGTCCGCCAAAAGTTATCGCTCGATGAGCGCCATGAAAAAATTGCAACCGCGTTTAACGATGTTGAAAGAACGATATGGCGATGATAAACAAAAATTCACGCAAGCAACGCTTGAACTTTATAAAAAAGAAAAAGTGAATCCTATGAGTGGTTGTTTACCCATTCTCGTTCAAATACCGGTATTTATCGGTCTTTATTGGGTATTAATTGAAAGTGTGCAATTACGTCAAGCACCGTGGATTTTATGGATTCAAGATTTGTCGACCAAAGATCCTTATTATGTATTGCCCGTTTTAATGGGTTTATCTATGTTTTTATCACAGCGTTTAAATCCACCACCGCCAGATCCCATGCAAGCGAAAGTGATGATGTTAATGCCGGTTATTTTCACTGCACTATTTATTAATTTTCCTGCAGGATTGATGTTGTATTGGTTTGTGAATAATACACTCTCCTTTTTACAACAATGGTATATTATGCGAAGCATGGAAAAAGCTTCAAATGTAAAAAAATAAATCCGTATGAGTCATGAAGATACGATTGTGGCAACCGCGACGCCAGTAGGGCGCGGGGGTATTGCAGTGATACGTATTTCTGGCAATAAAGTTCGGTATATCAGTGAATGTCTCTTAGGAAAAATCCCAAAACCGCGATTTGCTTTATATACACCATTTTTAGATACCAAACAGAATATTTTAGATGAAGGTATTGCACTTTTTTTTGAAGCACCATGTTCATTTACAGGAGAAGATGTTTTAGAGCTGCACGGACATGGTGGTATTTTTATTGTAGAACGGTTGATACAAGAAATTATTTCGTATGGTGCAAGATTAGCAAGACCGGGTGAGTTTTCGGAACGTGCATTTTTAAATGATAAGTTAGATTTAATCCAAGCGGAAGCCATTGCGGATTTAATTGATGCGGCATCTCAGGATGCAGCAACTAGCGCCATGCGCTCTTTACAAGGTGAATTTTCGAAAAAAATTGAAGTCTTGGTTGAAAGATTGATTCATCTTAGAATGTATGTGGAAGCATCCATTGATTTTGTGGAAGAAGAAATTGATTTTTTAAATGATGGGAAAATTGCGTTACAGTTAAAAGATTTATTGGATGGTTTAGAAAATATTGAGACATGTGCGAGGCAAGGCAGTTTATTACGAAATGGAATTCTTGCCGTGATTATCGGTGAGCCCAATGTGGGAAAATCTAGTTTATTAAATGCCTTATGCGGATATGATGCGGCCATCGTTACAAATATTGCCGGTACCACACGCGATCTTTTACGTGAAACCATTATTATAGACGGCATGCCGATGCACATTATTGACACCGCAGGACTTCGAGAGAGTGAAGATATTGTGGAGCGTGAAGGCATACGACGAGCACATCAAGAAATTGAAAAAGCCGATCTTATTTTATGTATGATCGAGGCAAGAGATCCTTTGTCTAAGCTGGAGGTGTTCCTTAAAACTTTTTCTCACAAAAAAAATATCGTAATGATTCGAAATAAAATCGATTTAACCCAAGAAATGCCAAGTATACAATCGTATCCATCTCACACGATTGTTTCACTATCTGCAAAAAATAATGAAGGAATAGATTTGCTAAAAAAAATCATTAAAGAACATGCAGGATTTAAAATCACCACAGAAGGTGTT
>JABDEF010000047.1 GCA_013287235.1 Gammaproteobacteria bacterium | reverse complement strand
GTACGAGTTCAGGGAACTTATTTTACGAGACCTCGAGAAGACATACAGCAAATGTTTTTTTATAAATATATCATGGGTTTTGACAGTGACGATGTCGATTCAAATAAATTAATCGAACCGGAATCTCCTATATCAGCCCTTATTTATGCCCCTATTACAAAAGAATTTTATACAAGAATGCAAGACTCGGCGAAATTTCATGGGTTTGATTTTAGGCAATTCGTGACACAACTTGCAGTGAATTTGTCAGAAATTTACAAATCATTTGGCTCTATACAACCGCGCATTTTTCCAAATGCTTCATCATTATTTGCTAAGTCTATACAACTACCATCCCATCAATTAGATGTAACACCCAAAATAAGGGCTAAGCTATAGGTTGACTATATTGATTATCACTAGTGCCTCATCTGGGGCTTATTGTAAAACGCATGTTAATTGATGGTGCAGGACTATCTGTGACCCAATCGTGCCCGCGCGCGTCTCATCGGCGGGACGGTTTTTCAGTACTCTCCGTGATGTTCTGGTATTTTTGTTTTATTTTTGGTTTAATAGGTTCCATAACTGCTGATCTTTTAGGTAAAAAATGTAATTTTCAAGGAATTTAACTTTTTTAAAGTAATATATATGGAAGCACGAAGCATTTCAGATCAAAAGGAAACGATAGAAAAATTAAAAACGCAATTAAAACACATTGAAAATCAAATAGAAGAAATAGAAAATCAAAAAAAACATCACAATACAGAAAATCACATATTAAAACTTAAAATTTCAAGTCAAAGAATGAGTCGATTGGAAATTAGCCTAGAAAAAGATAGATTTGAACAAAAACTCAGACGATCGGACTCAATCTGGGCTGCCCACTCCGCACTAAACCTCAAAATATGGCCGTGTCAAGTATAAATCATTTTGCCTAAAAACATTGACTTTTCTTTATTTTTTTTATAAAATGACTATATTGATATGACCATAGGAAATTTAAAATGCCCAATACAAAACGCACCATCGCAGCTTCTCAATTTAAGGCGGAATGTTTACATCTGATTAATACTGTTCATGATCAACATGTGACCTATACTATTACAAAACGTGGCAAACCTTATGCAAAACTCATTCCCATACCTGAAGAGCCTATCAATTATTTTGGTTGCTTAAAAGGAACCGCAACAACATTAGGTGATATTGTAGACCCACTAGATCTTGAGTGGGATGCAGAAAAATGAAATTATTGCTAGATACACATGTTTGGTATTGGTTTGTCATCGGTGATAAAACATTAACAAAAAAATCTATTGATTTAATCAATCAAGCAGCTTTAGATGATTCACTTTATTTATCAAACATGTCCGTCTGGGAAATTGCCATGATGGAAAGCAAAGGTCGTATCAGTTTTCGAGTACCAACGCTGCAATGGGTAGAAGAATCTTTAAAAAATATACCAATACAACTTATATTTTTATACCCCTCCATTGCAGTTGAAAGCTGTCATTTAATTGATTTTCATGGCGACCCTGCAGATAGAATCATTGCAGCAACGGCAAGAGTTGAAAATCTAACATTGTTGACTCGTGATAAAAAAATTCAAGCCTATTCAAAAATGAATAAAGTTAATATAATTGCTGTCTAATCCTCGACTTTGGCCATTTTTAAAATGGTGGGCACACACTGCGCTAAATCTATTCCCGTTTATTATGCTTTCTTTTTATTCAGTTACCCACCATTTAATTGCATTTAAGCTTTTTTAATCATAAAATAAGTACTCAAATTTTGAGGAGACCATCATGAATAAAGCAACTGTTAAAATGTCTTTACATTTGTCACCCGAAACAAACCAAATATTAGAACAACTTTGTCAAGATAATCATCTGACGAAAAGTGATTTTATTCGTAAATCTATCGCGCTTATGCAAGTCGCTTTAAAAAACAAAAAAAAAGGAAATCATTTAGTAGTTATCAATGATAAAGGTGAAAACCAAGGTGAAATTATAGGATTATGAACAATTTTAATTTGGAAGATATTGCTTCACATCTTGAAATTTCCATTAAGTCAAAAAACAAAGAAAATCCTGAAGATGCCAATTTACGCAGATTCAAAGATAAATGGTTATTCATTATTACAATGATAGCCATTATTATTGTACTTTGTGTTTGCGTGTTTCTCATTGTTTTAAAACCTGATTCCTCATATATAGGCATTGCGCTAAACGGAATCATTGGTTTAACAATGGCCTTAGCAGGTTATTATGTCAGAGGTAAAACATCTTAAATGAGAAAACTCAGATTACTGAGTAGCTGTACTATTCCATCCAAGAAAATTATAAACATCATAACGCAAGATCCCTATATATTCATGCAAAGCAAGATCTGTCATCGCGAAATTATAACCCGTGGGAATGCCCATACGGATGGTATCAAAATAATCTGCAGGGGTTGGCGTTGAAATAATTCCAAAATGGGAAAAATACAATAATGCGCGCCTCATATGCAAAGCGGATGTCACCAAAAACATTTGATCATATTGTCCTGATTTTAATAAGAGACTGGAATAGCGCGCATTTTGAAAAGTATTCAAACTTTTGGATTCTACTATCATATCAGTGTTTTCTATATCTAACTCAGCTAAATAGTGTTGCATGAGTTCTGCTTCTGATATACCGGTATGTGACACATCCCCGCCACTCAACAAAATAGTGCAACCATTGCCGCTTTTTTTACACAAACGATAAAGACGTGCGGCTTCATATATTCTGCTGTAAGAAATAATACTGGGATAGGGTATTGTCATCCATGTAGATTTGACTTCGCCTGCACCTAAAACAATAATAGCATTTTTTTTCCCGAAATGCGGTTCGTTTAATGTTTGATACGGAGATTGTAGGTTTTTGAATAGAAGTATTGGAAACCAGCCTAAACCGACATCTATGTAAATGACGAGGGTTAGAGTAAAAAAAATCGCAGCATATTTTTTATTTTGATAAAAATAAAGTAATACGCCGGTGATAAGTAGCAATATCAAAATTAATAAAGTAATCATATATTGAATAACTCCTATCTAGCTGATGTTGCAAAATTGAAAAGAGCGCATGTCATGCCAGCCTTCGCTGGCATGACATGAGTTCTTATCGACGACTTTGAAAAAAAGCCGTTAAAAGATGTGCACAAATCTCTTTCAGCAAACCGCCTTGATACCATACACGATGGTTTAATTTTTCTGTTTCACCCAGTGGGAAAGCACTCATTACTGCGCCTCCTCGCAAATCTTCCGTACCAAAAACGACGCGTCGAACCCGCGCATGACAAATCGCGCCCACGCACATGAGACATGGTTCCAAAGTGACGTACAACGTGGTATCGATTAAGCGATAATTTTTTAAAAACTGCGCGCCTTTCCGCAATGCCTCTATTTCCGCATGCGCACTGGGATCACAATTACCGATGGGTCGATTCCATCCTTCCGCTATGATTTCATCATTGAAAACTAAGACAGCACCCACAGGGACTTCATTCTCCTCACGTGCTTTTTCAGCCATTCTAATGGCAGCCCGCATAAAAAAATGATCGCTTTCGGTAAACATCTTTTATTCCCACTCAATCGTCGCGGGTGGTTTACTTGAAATATCATACACAACACGTGAAATACCTGGCACTTCATTGATAATACGATTTGAGATTTTTTCTAAAAATGCATGCGGTAAATGTGCTACTTTGGCGGTCATAAAATCAATGGTTTCAACCACACGAATAGCCACCACATGATCATAATGCCGTGCATCACCTAATACACCTACCGATTTTACGGGTAAGAATACCACAAAAGCTTGACTCACTTTGTCATACCAATCGCTTCGACGTAATTCATCCATCAAAATCGCATCGGCTAATTGTAATTTTTGAATATAGTCTGACTTTATTTCCCCTAAAATACGAACGCCCAATCCTGGTCCCGGAAAAGGATGGCGATAAACTAAATCTTTTGGAAGACCAAGTTCAACACCAATTTTTCGGACTTCATCTTTAAATAATTCGCGTAAGGGTTCGCATAGTTGTAAATGCATTTTTTCGGGTAACCCGCCCACATTATGATGTGATTTGATGACATGAGAACTGCCGGATGCGTGAGATGATTCAATCACATCCGGATAAATCGTACCTTGTGCAAGCCATTTCGCGTTTTTAATTTTTTTGGCTTCTTCTTCAAAAATATGAATAAATAATTTTCCAATGATTTTACGTTTATCTTCAGGATCAGATACACCTTTTAATGCGTGATAAAACTTTCCTTTTGCATCGACGACCACGATATGTAGTCCCATATGTTTTGCGAATAAATTCTTCACTTCTTCGGCTTCATGTAAACGTAACAATCCCGTATCGACAAAAATCGCTGTCAATGCTGGGCTTTCTGCTTTTTGCAAAAGTGCTGCGACAACGGATGAATCAACACCGCCGGATAATCCCAAAATAATGGGCGCATTTCCAACGGTCGTTTTAATTTTTTGAAGTAATTCTGCAATAATATTTTTTGTAGTCCATAGCGATTTACAACCACAAATTTCTAAAATAAATCGTTCTAAAATTTTTTTACCTTGATGCGTATGTGACACTTCAGGATGAAATTGTAATCCATAAAAATGTCTTTCTTCATCATACATTCCTATCACGTCATAATTGTCTGTACTACCCATTGATGAAAAATGCGGTGGTAAACTACCCACATGATCGCCATGACTCATCCAAACATCTAATAGGCCGGGATGATCTTCAATATTTTTTAGCAATGGAGAAGGATTTTTGATTTCAACCCTTTGATAACCAAACTCACGATGTTTTCCTGAAAAAACTTTTCCGCCTAATTGTTCAGCCATCGTTTGCATGCCATAACAAATGCCTAAAAGCGGAATACCCAGCGTAAAAATCATCTCGGGTGCTTTTAATGCATTCGTTGCTGATACACTTTCCGGTCCCCCTGACAAAATAATTCCCTTCGGTGCAAAATCACGAATTTTTTCATCCGCGATATTAAATGGATACACTTCTGAATACACACCCATCTCACGCACGCGACGCGCAATCAGTTGCGTATATTGCGAACCAAAATCAAGAATTAAAATACGTTCTGCATGTATATCGATAGACATATTATTTTTCACTTAATTGATAATTCGGTGCTTCTTTTGTAATTTGTACATCATGGACATGGCTTTCACGTACGCCAGAACTTGTCACACGTACAAATTCAGGTTTGGTGCGCATAATTTCAATATTTTCACATCCGGTAAATCCCATGCCAGAACGTAATCCTCCCATCAATTGATAAATAATCGCAACGAGATTTCCTTTATATGGTACGCGCCCTTCGATGCCTTCGGGGACTAATTTATCCAAAGATGTCGTACTATCTTGAAAATAACGATCAGCAGATCCATGACGCTCTGCCATTGCACCTAAGGATCCCATACCACGATATGCTTTGTATGAACGGCCTTGATATAATTCAACTTGTCCTGGCGCTTCTTCTGTTCCTGCAAATAAGCTTCCAATCATGACAGCAGATGCCCCTGCGGCAATCGCTTTACAAATATCGCCTGAATAACGAATACCACCATCAGCTATAATACCAATGTCAGTGTTTTTTAATACGGAACTCACATTTTGAATCGCTGTAATTTGCGGCACGCCAACACCTGTCACAATACGCGTCGTACAAATAGATCCTGGACCAATACCGACTTTTACTGCATCTGCCCCTGCATTCGCTAAGCTTTCTGCGGCTTTTGCCGTTGCAATATTGCCGGCAATCACTGCGATTTCTGGATAATGCTTTTTGATCGATCGCACACGCTCAATCACGCCTTTCGAATGCCCATGCGCGGTATCTACCACTAAGATATCTACCCCCGCTTGAATCAAAGCGGCAATACGCTCATCCGACTCCGGACCCACACCGACTGCGGCACCCACTAATAACTGCCCATATTTATCTTTCAAAGCAAAAGGTTTTGTTTCATCTTTTAAAATATCTTTGACGGTAATCATCCCGCGTAATTCAAAATGATCGTTAATCACCAAGACTTTTTCTATGCGATGTTTATGTAGTAATTGACGTACGATATCGCGATCCGTGGCTTCTTTGACCGTCACTAAACGTTCTTTAGGAGTCATGATATTTTTCACCGGCTGATCCAAATTCGTCACGAATCGGAGATCTCGGCTGGTGACAATCCCAACCAACTGTTGATTTTCTTCAACGACAGGCATCGCATGGAAATTATAAGCTTTAATTTTATCAAGGACTTCCGCGACAGTCGCATGGGATGATACCGTAATTGGATCTTTTACCACACCACTTTCAAATTTTTTCACTTTCCGGACTTCGGATGCTTGTTTTTCAATCGTCATATTTTTATGGAGAATGCCTAATCCCCCTTCGGAGGCAAGGGCGATCGCTAAGCGGCTTTCGGTTACGGTATCCATGGGCGCTGATACCAAAGGAATATGCAGCGTAATATTTCGGGTTAATTTTGTTTTTAAATCAACTTGTTTGGGCAAAACAGAAGATTCCGCGGGGAGCAATAAAACATCATCGAATGTGAGTGCTTCTTGGATAAACGCCATGTTAATTTCCCCCTAAGTTTTAAGGTTAAAAATTAACGGCATATTATACCTACATTAAACTTTTTATTCAAATACCTGATCTGGGGTCAATTGACGCAAAAAATCCTCTAATGGATAACATAAAATTTCATCTTTTAATCGTTTTTCCTTACCACGATAAAGAATAATACATTGACTCTCTGGATAATCCTTTTTAAATTCTTTTAATCCACGTAAATCCTGTGAATTTAAATTTTTTGCATTTTTTACTTCAATAGCATAAAACCCAATATCACCATAAATAATAAAATCCACTTCAAGTCCTGATTTCGTTCGCCAAAAAAACAATTCCCCTTCTTTTTTGGAATAATCTAACCAAGCGCGTAAGTGTTGTGCCACTAATGTTTCAATGGCATGACCTGCTATTTCCTCTGGTTTATCTAAAGGACCGCTAGGTCTTATAGAAGAATAAACGCCTGAATCAAAATAATAAAATTTAGGATGTGTCGTTAAATGACGTTGTGCTTTTTTTGAAAAAATATCGATGGTAAAACATAATAGTAAATCTTTTAAAATCGATACATAATTTTCGACAGTTTTATGACTGACTCCACATTCTCGAGCAATATTATTGTAATTTAATATAGAAGCTTGTGAAAAGCTCATCGCAGTTAAACACCGACCAAATTGTCCAACATCTCTTACAAGACCTTCCATCTGGACTTCTTCTTTCATATAAAGCGCAACATAGGCTTTCAGATCACCGATAGGATCGGGGGATGCAAAAATTAAAGGTAACATACCTTGACGTATATTTTTTTCTAGATTGAATGCATTTCCTATTTCAGACGCCATAAAAGGGTGCATATGTTTGAGCTGTGCTCTGCCGGCTAATAAATCAACACCTTGTCGTTTTAATTTTCTAGCACTTGATCCTGTTAAAATAAATTGTAACCCTCGACGCTTTTCGATGAGGGAATGAACCACACTTAATAAATCCGGGACTTTTTGTACCTCGTCGATAATAAATGTAGATATATTTGGATTTGCTGAAACCCAATCATGTAAATGTTCAGGAAAGCTGACATAATCTCTAAATTGGTCTGGCTGAAGCAGGTCAAGTATTTTTGCTTGCTGGTAATATTGCTCCGCCCAGGTTGATTTCCCAGTACCCCTTGCGCCGAATAAAAAATAGCTTTTATTCGGAGGTTGGAAATATCGTACTACAGTTTCCATTTATCCCTCCTTTTTTGAATTTGATATTCAAAAAAGGAAGTATAATATAGGACTTTGTTATAAGCAACAGTTTTTCTTTTGGCGGATATCAATTTTTATAATTTTTTACACACCGCTGCAATATAAGGCGTTTCTTCCTTAATTAAATAACTACAAACCACTTGAGATACATCTTCACATAAAACAACCGCATTTATTTGATTCACAGCTTTTTTAATGTAAGAATCTCGATGTTTTTTAAATAGAGAAATAGAATGCTGAGATATTTTAAGATCTTCCACATCTTTCAATGAATCTTCGAGTGATGCTTCTACCAATGCATCAGATTTTTTATCTTTAAGAATCTCTTTTTCAAGTGCTGAAATCGATTCCGAAGTTTTATTGATCATTGCATTGTGATAAATAACAGCAGTTTCTTTTCCAAAAAGAAAATTCTTAACCCCACCGGTGTTATAAAGTGCTTTTAAATTTGCCTTGGCTTCACTTGAACCTAAGTCACTCGCAATTCTAAAACATTTTGCTGCTTTTTTTTGTTCTTTAATAACCCAAAATCCATGGAGATAACAAACCCCTAATCCATTTACTTTATCAGAATTTTTATCAGCATTTTTATCTCTGCTACCGCTTACACAGAGTTGATATAATTTTTGGCATGATTTCTCGTCTCCTTGATTCGCTGCTAATGCATAATACTTTAAAGCATTTTTCATATTATTTTTTTCATACATTTGAGCCAATGCCAATGAGGCATGCGCAAATCCTAAGGATGATGCATGACAATTATTAATCTCCTGATTATCATATTTTTTCGGGGCAAGTGAAAAAAAACATATAATAGTATTTAGTAATAAGCAACTGTTTTTTTAGCATTGTGAGTGTTGAAAATACCGTTTGCAATTAACCATAAACCTCAATACAATCGCAACCGATAATAAAAAAAATAAAGATGGATCCATCCTTTGGACACGTAGCGAGAATATAATTAAAAAATATTTAAAAAATACTTACAATTGTTTTTATTTGAAGATACAATAGAAAAAATATAAGAATTAATAATAAAAAAATATAATAATAAGGAACAAAGGAATGCAATCATCTGTACAAGAACGCATAGAAACATATGCGAAAAAATTTGGAAATAAAGCAGCTAATTTAATCGAATTAGATCAGGTTTCCAAAGAAATCAAAAATGAACATATTTCCATTAAAATCCCTGAAATATTTCCTCTTGATAATGATGTCATCAAAAATCATTTAAACGAACATGCAAGCGAGTGGAAAGCGTTGTGGAGTGCTTTTGTAGAAGAACAAAAAGAAAAAAAAGCACTCTCACAAACTTCCATAACCATACTTAAAAAAATACAAGCATGCATTAAATCCTGTTTTCAAAAAAATCCATTATATAAATCTATCCCCTTACCTGAAGATACATTATTAATGGTACGCAGCACCGGCATTGAAGATACTGTGGCACTCGCAAATCCCGGTGGAAATAAATCGATTACCGCCGTTAAACGAGATCCGGAAGCGATTTCAAATGCGATAGGTCAAGTGGTCGCATCCTATTTTAATCCCAAATCTTTAACGCAGCGATTATTGAGCGGTGATAACATCACCAAAGAACCATTTCTTCCCGTCTTAATTCAACGCATGATTGGTGAAAAACTGGAAGGCGAAGAAAATCCACAGAATGTGATTGTGTCTGGTGTGATGTATACACACAAAAAAAATGCACGCATTCAAGTCGCAAATGGTCATGGCGAGCTCATTGTTAACAGTAAAGGTGAGTTTGATACTTATGAAGTGAGCGATAGCAACATTGTACATGCTGAAATTTATAAAAAACGAAAACGGCTTATTCCATCGGAAGATAAACAAAATAAAAAACGTAAATTGATTTTTAAAGAAAACCCTCGCGTATTACAAACGAATCCTACACTTCCACCCATCATTGCCCGTGAAATTGCGAATGTCGGAAAAGAGATTGCAAAGCATTATGGCATGCCGATGGATGTCGAATTTGTTTATCATCCGCGTGAAAAAACTTTATATTTAGTGCAAGCACGTCCGATTCCAAAACCCAAAGACACGCTCATCAAAGCATCGGCTATTCTACCCAGTGAATGGGTAAAAATGAAAAAAGATCCATCCATTGCAAAATTTAAAGCCAACGTCATCGTCTCCGGCGGAAATGCCGCGAAAATCATTCGATCACAAGACGAAATTATTTTTGCTGCACATATTGATCACGCTTTAAAATATTATCTTGAGCATCCTGAATCACACCATAAAATTAAAGCGGTCGTCATAGAGCACGATGCGCCGAGTACATCCCATGAAGCAGCGCAATTTAATGCATTGAATATCCCGGTTTTAAGATCTTCCGTTAAAAATTTTGATGAAAATACAGCTCTCATCATCGATATGCAGCATCAACATATTATTCAATGGAATAAAAAAGAAAATCCGGAAAATTTCTTGAGTGAAGGGTTATTTACCTCTTCTTTCAGCCCTAAAAAAACTTTACTTCCGATCGGCACCATTGATGACCCAAAAATTCATAAAATTATAAAAAAATATCTGCCGAAAACTTCTCTAAAAGACAAAAAAATTACGTATACAAGTGTTTTAGAATGTTTGGATGAATTGGATACTATCAAATATCATGACAAAAATACCCATGCATTCCGTGCATTGCGTACGATTGCTGAATTTTTTGCAAAGTTAGGCACAGGGAGTGAGGCAAAAGATGACTCGGTACACAAAAAACTATTTACCCATGGCATGATTACGATCGCTGAAACGCATTTACTGATGAAGCGTTATTCAAAATTAAAAAATCCAAAAAGAGAAAAACGCCTCAAAGAAAAAGCGCTGCATCAAATCACCCAATTGAAAGCACTGATTGTCACCCAAAGCGAACCGGATCTTTATTCTGATTCTGTCATGACAATCGCATCACAAAATAAAATACTGAAAAATACCCTATTACCTACACATCGTAATTATTTTGCTGAATTCATCAAATTAGGTCAATATGCATTAAATCACACGATCAAAACCCGGTGGGAAAAATTTTGCTATCAATGCAGTCAAAATCAACGTACCACACAAATGCTGGCGCAAATTTGTCTTTTTTACAATCAATATCAACTCGATTTCGAATTTCTGAATGATCTTTTTATTAACGTCAATTATCTTATCGATGATTATCGAAAAATATTGGTAACGCTGTATCAAGAATGTGATTGGGCTAACACCGCATTTAAAAAATACCAAATAGCAGAAAATCAATTGACCATCGAAAGTTTTGAAAAACGCATTCCTGATTGGGGTATCCCAAGTAAATATTCTAACCTTATTAAAGATTTTAACCATCA
>JABDEF010000046.1:10882-11454 GCA_013287235.1 Gammaproteobacteria bacterium | reverse complement strand
CTGCTTGCATAAACGCATAACAAATTGTATCTAGCTCGGTAGATTATTATAAATCGCCAAGTGTAACAACAGAACCATCTTAAGTTATAATGCTTAGCGATGGCGCAGAGCCTGCTATACAAATTTTGGATTGAGAAAGACGTAAAGCGCAGCGATCTTGTCATCGCGAACAATGACGACATCTAGGCCAGTGTAGTTTGGAACCTCGCCTTTTGGGCCCGAGCCCATGCCAGAAATCCCCCGTTATGAAGGGCTTGTGGTTTTCCATTTGGTGTATAGACGAAGTGAGGATGTGTCGCGCGGAGATCTCCGGCAAACTTGTCCAAAGCATTGTGTCCGGTAAAGATACCGAGCGGAACGTACAGCACGCAGTCCTCAGTATAGAACTCCTCAATGGCGGCGCGACGGCGTCCCGCGTCACCTTCGCCAAAAACTTCCTGAAGATTGCGATAGAGAAGCTCAATAATTCGATCATCGGGGTTCTCCGGAGGAATCTCCATAAGTGGCCGGTTTGCAAATTCTGAATTTTAATAGAACAATTTCTGGTAATAATGCCTTTTTTTGCAGTTTAT
>JABDEF010000046.1:0-10782 GCA_013287235.1 Gammaproteobacteria bacterium | reverse complement strand
GGGTTCTCCGGAGGAATCTCCATAAGTGGCCGGTTTGCAAATTCTGAATTTTAATAGAACAATTTCTGGTAATAATGCCTTTTTTTGCAGTTTATTTTTTGAATTTAAATTTATTTTCAGAATAATATATTTACAATAATTCAATTGATTTTAAAAACCGGCCACTTTTGTCGGTTATTCCAGGCAACCCCTAGCAGGGATATTAGAACGAGCTTTGGGTAATAATTTGTCTGTTAATGATTTAGTTTATGTATTAAACAAGCTGCAAATAAATGAGCATCTTTATGATACATTGAGTATTGTCTACAAATCATATGGAAATTTTTATCCTAAAAATCTTGAATCTGCTATCAAAATAATTGACAAACTTCAACTTGACCTTAAAGAAACACTTAAGCAAGATATAGTCTCCCCTTCATCGCCATTATTGAACCATTCTTTTCATCCACCTAAAAAAAGGGAAAAAGCAGTAAGGCGTCTCATAACCGAATCTAAAAAAGAAGGCCGATTAGAATTCTTTAGAAATCTAGCTAAACACGCAGCTAAAGAAAATGTGATTGATAATACTCCGTTTGAAAATCATGAGACCGCGCTATATGTAGCTATAAAATCATCACAATTTGCAAAAGCAATAATTTTATTAGAAGAAGGTGCTACCGATATTCAATCATCTAGCGGAGATAAGCCAAGTATGTTGGCAAACCGTATAGCCAAATCTATCTACACACCTGAATTAGTAAAGCTAACAAGATTATTTCATTTTCAAGAAGAAGGAATAGAAAGTGCGAAAAAGATGAGTATGATGCTTTCCAGCAGGGATTACTAATCGCAAAATCTTGCAACCGTAACATTTTGGGGGATATATCTAGATGGCGTTCTTTAGAACGGCCCAATAACGCCTATAATAGTTAATATAGGGTATTTACAGTAACGATTTTAAAATGATATTATATGCTAAATATTGTAGGATTAACTGATGCAAATTACAAAAGATAATATTCTAGCAGCTATAGTCAATTCTGAATCAGAAACTATCGAATTTAAAGAAAATTTTGGTGATGAAGCTCAGAAACTATTGGTGCATTTGCAAATTCACGTGGCGGCAATATTTTAATAGGCGTAAAAAATTCTGGTGAAATTTGCGGCATTCAAATTGGGAAGAAGTCATTGGAAGATATTGCTAATCGCATTCAAGATGCAGCAGATCCTCGCATTCAGCCATCCATTTCACTTATTGATTATGATAAGAAAAAAATAATAGTCATTTATATTGCTCCAAGAACCGGAGTTCCTCTTAGCATACGTGGTCGGTATTTTCGACGTGTTGGGCGCAGCAATCAGCGTATGAGCCATGATGAAATCATGCAAAGAATAACAACAAGTACAGGAATCAGCTGGGATGCTCATATCGAACCTAATTCGACTTTAAATGACATCGACTTTGATAAGGTAAACGCCTTTATTCAAAAGATTAAAGAAAAAGGACGTCTACCAATACCTCAGAATGCAACTGATAAGGATATTTTACGAAAACTAAAGATCATTCTCGATGATTTGCCTACCCGAGCCGCCATACTTCTTTTTGGTAAAAACCCAAATACATTTTTTCCTTCGGCATTTCTAAAAATTGGACGCTTTCGCTCTCCAACGCATATTGTGGATGACAGAGAGGCTCATGGAGCATTAATTGAACAATTAGACATTGCACTAAGTTGGTTTCGAGAAAGATTAGAAACTGAATTTATCATTAAAGGAGGTGCAGAAAGAGAAGTGCGTTGGGAATATCCTTTAAATGCCATTAGAGAAGCAATAATTAATGTACTTTGTCACAGAGATTATACTAGTTTGGCACACAGTCAAATTAGATTATATGATGATCATTTAGATATCTGGAATTCTGGTGGTTTACCTACGCCCTTAACTACCGAAATTTTGTTTCAAGAACACGATTCGATTCCTAGAAATCGGATAATTGCAGAAGCTTTTTTTTATTCAGGCCTGATTGAACGTTGGGGAAGTGGTACTGTACGCATAGTCGAAGAATTATTAGCGGCTCATCTCCCAATACCACAGTTCGAGTCAAAATCTGGACGATTTCGTGTGACCTTCTCTAAAGAATTTTTCACGGAAGAACAGCTCAAAAAATTAGGGTTATCCCAAAGACAAATTAAAGCAATTTCTTATGTTAAAGCACATGGCAGTATTTCTAACTCAGAATATCAAAAGATTGCTGAAATCTCTGAAAGAACCGCAACAAGAGATCTTAACTTATTGAAAGAAAAAGATATTTTAATGTCTGAAGGAACCGCGGGTCGAGGAATAATCTATCGAATAAAGACGCCATAATGCCGCCAATGGCGCCATCAAGCCGCCATAATGCCGTCAAATGATGAAAATGCAGGAATAGTCAGATGAAAAAGTTAATACCCTACCCGCTGATTGACACGGCTGAGCAACCTCAAATTAACTCGAACTTAAGTGCATTAGGAAATTACATTAAGCATGACCTTGCTATTACTTGTCAGTTTCTTCGTCTCTATGATGATAATCAAGCAACCTTTCTTAACTATCGGAAAGAAACTGAACGTTTACTTCATTGGTCATGGCTTATTGCAAAAAAATCTATTCTAAAGCTTCGCCGGGAAGATATAGAAAATTTCATTAAATTTTGTCAAAAACCTCTGAAATCATGGATTGGGATTAAAACCGTATCACGATTTATTAATAAAAATAGCAAACGTGTGCCGAACCCAGAATGGCGGCCGTTTGTTGCAACAATTAGTAAAGCTGAGGTAAATAAAGGCAATAAACCGAGAAAAGATGAATATATTCCTTCTCAACAATCCATTAAAACAACTTTTGTTATTCTTGGCAGTTTTTATACCTACTTGATCAATGAAAAATTGACAGAGATCAACCCTGTATTGCAAATTCGTCAAAAAAGTAAATTTTTAAGAAAACAACAAGGTGCTCCAAAAGTACCACGTTTATCCGAAGTGCAGTGGAAATGCTTAATTGATACAACTCGTAAATTGTCCGATAAAAATCCAGATCGTCATCAGCGCACTCTTTTTATTATTACCGCTATGTATTTAATGTATCTTCGTATATCTGAATTTGTTGCAACGAGCCGATGGACACCAATCATGGGTCATTTTTACAAGGACAGTAATGATAATTGGTGGTTCATTACCGTGGGAAAAGGTAATAAAGAACGGCACGTCACTGTCAGCAAAGGCATGGTTTCTGCTCTTAAAACATGGCGCAAACACCTTGGGTTATCACTATTACCCTCCCCTCAAGATCAATTTCCTCTTCTTCCAAAAAATAAAGGAAAAGGCGCTGTCACTAGCATACGGATGTTACGACATCTAATACAAGAATGCTTCAATGCAACAACACAAGAATTGCTAAAAAAAGGCGAACAAGACGAAGCTGGAACCATGGCAATGGCAACTGTTCATTGGCTACGTCATACCGGTATTTCGGACGATATTAATAAATATGGCAGACCTATACTTCATGTAAGAGATGATGCGGTCACGCAAGCATTGCGACTACGGACCGTTACAACGATGCTATTTTACGCGAACGGCATTCTTCAGGAAAAAATAAACAAGTTTAAAAAACTCATTGAAGTAACACTTCGATGAACCACGTAGCTTTGCTCCCACAATTTATAAAATTGATACCTATAGTTGCGCCTCGCTTACCATTGTCGGGGGTTGCTAATGCAACCCCACATTGGCATATGCTTACAATTCAAGTAGCTAATGTGTAATATCAGCTGACGAATCAATTGACCTAAATTAAATTTAATGAAGATTATTTTTTCAGCATATTGCGAATTGATTCTATTGACTCAACTCGCTGACCTTCTTCAAGAGTCTTGTAGCCGTCTCCGCGCAAAGGCACGTACTTACCATCTTTGCCATTGTTATATGCAGGTTCAACGAACATTGAGTTAGATACCACACTCCATTTCTTCAAAGAAATAGGCTTAAAAACTAAATCGACTGGAGATTCAGATTCACCTACGGGTCCAATATAATCCCAAGTAGGTTTTGCTTCTTCAGAAAATTTTTTATATTCCTCTGATATTCCGGGAGGAATGACATTTGCTTTTTCAAGCGCATCTAGTATTTTTAATCGATCTTTGTCAATAAGAAGCCATGTACTGTCTTTACTCGTACCCGAGAATGATAGATATTTTTCTTCTTTTGAGTTTTTAACAAAGTCTAGATAACTTAAAGTTTTGTAATGATTAAAAGAAGTATCGCTGATCAATTTATTTGAATGTAGTACAGGGATGATTTGATCAAAATCAAAATTAGTCAAAACTAGAGTATCTCTTTTTTCATTTTTAACACGATCATCATCTTTTCGTGCGTGTATACGTGGGTTAAATCTTTGCGTATCCATTTTGGAGCAACTTTCATACGAAAAATGCACGCTTCTTTCATCGCATCTTCCTGCAATTGCCCAAGTACTGGAATTACCGCCATATTGCCACCCTTTTTTTGGAAATCGACTCCATTCAGTTTTTTTGGTAATTAATAATGAACTTAACATTTTTGCTCCTAATTAAATTATTTTCTTAGTTATTATACAATCTCGTTAATTCATCAAGGAGTCGTGTAGTTTAACCCCCAGAACTGCTCTGTTGTAAAAATATTTTTAAATACTTTATATGTAATCGTTTCGCTAATTTACATGATGATTTAATATGGAAGTACTTATACTAAAATATCCCCTTTAATGTTTTATTTTAAGATATGTTTGACTGATTGAGAGAATCAAATCTTTTTTTGTGTTTATCTCACGAAATTTAAAGAAGCCGCAACGATTACCACTGTATGATACTGTCTTTACAGGATGATTTGGTACAGATGATGCAACTGCTTGAAAAGCATTATTATATTCTTCATAAGATCTCAACTGACTAGTGCTTGATATAGTAGCACCCATTTCAAAATCTGCACCGATTGCACAGTTCGTTATCATGACTTTATAAGGGGTTGGCTCATCATTTCTAATAATCCATTCCTGAAAAGTTAAAAGTTTTTTATTAAATCCAACCCAAGGATCCCATATTAACCCTTGGTTCTCATTCGTGAAGAGCATAGTTGCACAATGAAATATCCATGCTTTATTTTTATAAAATTTTTTCCATTCATCTATTTTCCAACGTTTAAATACCTTTACAGTTTGAATGCCATATTTTTCTCGTAAAAACGTGCTTATAAAATGTGCGCGAACATAACATTGGCTTTCTGTATTAGTATATTGCTCTAATAACTTCTTGTCCGTATTATAATCTATAAATTGTCCATATAAATTTTTTACAGAATCAATACTTGGTTTATTCTTATCAAGGAATATTGGGTAATCGCCCGTTTTGACAGAAATATTTTTAATTAGTTTTTGAAAATGATTTTGAATTTCAATATTATGAGTTTTTAGCTCATAAGGGAATATAAAAGGTTTTAAAGATATATCATGTATTTTAAATGAACCTTTATCTACAAATATTTTCATTTGTAACAATGATTTTGCTTGCTGATTTTGAAATATCATTATTTTTGGCAGAGTAAGATTTTGAAAAATTGGAGGTAATGAGTCCTTTGTAATATTCCATTCAATATAAATTGTTTTAAAATCATTACCGTCATTAATAGAAATAATTCCTGTCGATGGCTTAAAATAGAGGATTTTATAAACTTGATCACCCTCAAAAGTAATTTTGATTGTATTCTTACCATCAAGAATTTTGTATAAATGATTTGATTTTGGTGCCAAAATAATTGGATCTTTAACATATTTTAAATAATTAATTTTAATTTTTCGTGTATTCATAATATTTTCTATATTTACGCGTTTTTTTCATATTTTAGAAAAATTTCTACCAGTGCTTGGTCGCATTTTATCCAATCGCGAATATTTGTTGCTCCCGATTTGATTTCTTTACAAATTATTTTAATAAGATCGAGCATTCAGAGTTAGCTACTTCTTATATTTTTTTAGCGACCGCTCCAATATTTCATCTTCAACAGAATTGTCTTCAAAATCTCTAGTTAGCTTTAAGCTATTTTTTCCATAAATAAAGTAATTGATCGCCAATGGATGTGGTGCCGAATTTCCTTCTTCGGGAACAAATAGCCCTTTATCAAATGCGGTAAAATAATTTTTAATGGCATGATAGTCTACACGATAAACAGATGATTTAGTTTTGCAATTATAGCCATTATTTGGATCGATCATATATAAATAAGCGTTTGATGAAGATAATTTACCGCCTACAATAACAAGCACATGAAAAGGCGCTTCTGTTATCTGATCTTTTATCACGGGTTCTCCGGAGGAATCTCCATAAGTGGCCGGTTTGCAAATTCTGAATTTTAATAGAACAATTTCTGGTAATAATGCCTTTTTTTGCAGTTTATTTTTTGAATTTAAATTTATTTTCAGAATAATATATTTACAATAATTCAATTGATTTTAAAAACCGGCCACTTTTGTCGGTTATTCCAGGCAACCCCTACAAGTTTTGATGTCATACGCTCTGACATCGATGACAATATCTGACAGACGCTGTACTAGGCTGCTTGTTCTTCTTTATTAATGACTACTATTGAACCAGTTGTCTTGCCAATCAACAATCGTGCGAAATGTCTAATGAAATGTTTCTTTAAGAATATTTTAAGGTTCCATTCGTATAATAACTAGGGTTATGGTTGTCTATTTTCATTAAGTTAAAAGGAATTTTTTTATGGCTAGTAGTAATAGGCGATTTGCAGTTCACGTTGATGTCACAGGGTATAAAAATATAGATAAACATGAAGTTGTCAGGGTGCAAGCAGTGACTTTTGGTTCTGATCAAAAACAGGAAGAATATAGCCAAATATTTTTACCAACAGTTTCAATTGCAAAAGATCAATCTGCAGTTCATGGTCTTACGAAAAAAATGCTTAAGAAATCGCATGCTCCTATTTTTAATGCGCAATTAGGAGCGAAATTTGTAGAATTCACAAAAAATGGTAGAGGTTTTTCAGATGCACCATGGAAAATACATATTTTAAATAATGAATTAAGAGCGAATGGATTACCCCCTCTGCCAAAACTTACCTATACTTACACACTGTACAAAGAGTTACATCCCGAAAGAAGCAAAGGTCATGAGCAAGGCCAACATACCATAGAAATGATTGAGTCCCTGTATCCAGTTGGCAACTTAAAAGGCGCTTATAAGATTGCTGCTGTACAACTCAAAATGGAAGCTGAAAAATGTGCGAAAGAGGAGAGAGCCGCAAAATCGATAGAATCCAATGTTTCATCACCACAAGCACTTATTGTAGAACCTGAACCTATTCAGATAGAATCAGAAGACGTTCTCTCACCAAAACTTGCTATAAACAAGCAATCACAAGTAGTAGAAAAAGTATCTTCGGAAGCACTTGTCAAAATGAATCTATTCAGTTCACAAAAAAGAAATACAGAATCTCCTCTACCACTTCTTCATTCCGATGCTTTTAACGCAGAAGTTTTAACAGGTGAACGCGAAAATTCATTTTCAACAAAAATTTAACATCTTTGATTTGTCACAATTCATGCGAAAAGCCCGGCATTCAAGCCGGGCTGGAACTTTTTAAAACTTGCATTTCATGAATAGGAATAGTTTTTGTCTTATGTGCTTTTGCAGAACCTGGACATTTTCCGCTATAATTTTTCTTTTCTTTGCAAGAAATATTTTTATCAATCTGGGGTTTTTTAGGTAATTTCATCAAGCGTTGATACACGGGCATATCCTATCAGCATAATTATATTTCCAGTGATTAAACGAGGGAGCGATGGTAACGTAACTCATCGCATTATGTGGAGCTCCACATAATGCGATTTATGTTGACACTTCATTAATGTGGAGTGGTCCTTGTAACCGCATGTAAACATTCACTTTTTTCTTTAAACGCTTCACATTAAATATACTAAGGGTATCCCTTTTAATTTCTAAAGGAGAGACCCAAATGATTAAATATCTTTTTCCAAAAGCATATATAAAATATTTATCTCTACCAGTATTAGGACCAATATTAAATAATTTCTCTAAGTTTTTATTTACGATCGGTTACCCCTATCCGGTTATTCGTGTCCATCTGCGTACAACTAAAATTATTGATTTCCGATTAAGAAAGCGAAAATGTAAATCAGTAAAAATGATAACTCGATCCATTCTTCAATCTTGCGCACCAGCTCCTGGTCATTCTCAAGAAGATATAGAGTCCAGTGCCACAGTAAAATTATTAGAGCGCTATTTCGATAAAATAGGAATATTACCATCCAAAAAGCTGCTCAGTCCGATAGAAAATATGATAATTGAGTATCAAAGCTATTTACAGAAAGTGCGTGGCTTTGCTCCATCTACCGCTCATCATCACTGTGTAACAGTGTCGCAATTTTTAAACCAGTATAATAGGCGTGGTGGATTATCGTATCTCCTTAAATTAGCGCCGCAAGATATCGAAAATTTTGTACATGACACTGGAAGCAGATTAAATCGCGGATCGTTACAACATGCTGTTGGACATCTTCGAGCATTTCTTCATTTTCTCGTTACGCGTGGAGAAGTACCGGTTGGTCTAAATATTCAAATTGATACACCACGTATTTATCGTGAAGAACAATTGCCTCGTTCTCTTGATTGGAAAACTGTTTGTACGCTTTTGAAATCCATCGATCGTACAACAGCCATCGGAAAGCGAGATTACGCGATGTTGTTACTCATCACAACCTATGGATTACGAGCAAGCGAAATTGTTGCTCTAAAACTAGAAGATATTGAGTGGAGAAAAAACCGCTTACGAATATTTCAACTTAAAAACACAACACCGCTACTACTACCTCTTATGGATTCTATAGGCGAAAGTATTATAGATTATCTTCGCCATGGACGTCCACCGACTGTTTTCCGAGAGATTTTTGTTCGGCATCGCGCACCTTCTGGCATCCTTAAACCAACAGCTATCAATGAAGTTTTTCAATATTGGACCCGGCGAAGCGGGTTAAATATTTCATTCTATGGCACACACTGTCTTCGCCATTCCTATGCTGTTCATTTACTTCGTCAAGGGACACCATTAAAGACGATAGGAGATTTGTTAGGGCACCGAAATTTTGAAAGTACTTGCGTATATTTGCGCTTAAACATTGAAGATCTACGCACAGTTCCGTTGCCCCTCCCCACTTCATCTATATCTATTAAAGGAGAATAATCATGAAAATCACATATTCTTTTTCTTCTTCTATTGCCTCTATCATCATACGTTATTTGGATCTTAAACAATCTCTTGGTCGAAAGTACATAATTGAATCTAGAATTTTTCAGCACCTCGATAAATTCTTAAATACAACGGACAGTGATCTAACAGCTGAAAGTTTTGCAAAATGGTGTTATACACAACAAAATAACGCCTCTGGTGTTCGTCGTAATTGGATGCGGACTGTACATAATCTTTGTCTTTATCGCCAACGAACTGAACCACTCTGTTTTATTCCAGACCCATTACAATTTCCACTGTTACACCAACCTATTCAACCTCATATTTTTACTGAGGATGAAATTATTCGATTATTTGAGGCAATAAAGCAATTGAAACCTGGCACAAGATCTCCTATACGTCGTGAAAATTTTAGGCTTGCTCTGGTGTTATTGTATACGACGGGATTACGCCGTAGAGAATTAATCAAATTAACATTAGGCGATTACAACTCTACAGAACGTACATTATTAATTCGTGAATCTAAATTTCACAAATCACGCATTATCCCTCTCTCACAGGATGGATATAATGAATTAGAAGCCTACCTAAAAATACGACGTAATCGTCATTTACCTATTTCGAAAGAATCTCCTTTACTGTGGAATAAACATCACAAAACTAGAATTGGATATTATACTGGCGCAGGGCTTTGGACAACTTTTCAATCTCTTTTCCGAATTGCTAATATTCATACGTCAAACGGAAGGTATCCTCGCTTACATGATTTTAGGCATGCATTTGCGGTACATGCACTATTACGTTGGTATCGAGAGGGTGAAAATGTGCAAGCAAAACTGCCAGTGTTATCTATCTATATGGGACATGTTTCTGTTGTATCCACACAGTATTATTTGAGATTCATACAAGAAGTAGTTAACTCAGCCAGTAAACGTTTTGAAAAACGCTACAGTAGACTTGTTTCTAAATCTTATAAACGAGGTGTCCGATGAAAACCATAAAGAAACCAAATACATTAGCTCGTAGACTGCAGGATTTTTTTATTGATCACTTACCTCGTTTGCGTGGTATGAGTCCGCATACGATCCATAGCTATCGCGACTGTTTTGTCTTATTGTTGCAATTTATATCCACTCAAAAAAAACGTCCTATTTCAAAAATTGATATAGAAGATATTAGTACTGAATTAGTAATCGCATTTCTTCAGATGCTGGAGGACAAGCGTCACAATAGTCCAAGAACGCGCAATATTAGACTTGCTGCTATTCATGTTTTCTTTCGCTATATTGCAGGCAACCATCCTGAGAAACTTGAGCACTGTCAACGAATTTTGGCTATACCTTTCAAGCGTATTCGCACCCGCTCAATAGAATATTTAGAATATGATGAGATTCAAGCAGTGTTGTCAGCTATTGATCAATCCAAAAAAGACGGGAGGCGAGACTATATCTTACTTGTCACTATGTTTAACACTGGCGCAAGAGTGCAGGAAATTTTAGATCTGAGAATA
>JABDEF010000045.1 GCA_013287235.1 Gammaproteobacteria bacterium | reverse complement strand
GTGAGCAAATTTGAGCTTGAATAATAGCGCATTATTATTAATTGAATTTCAGAATGAATGGTTAGATAAAAACGGTAAGCTAAATAACTTATTTCTCGACAGAGAACAATTTTTAATTTCATTAAAAAATGCCGAAAAAGTATTAAAATATGCACGCAACACTCAAATAAATGTTATTCATTCTGGGCTTAATTACACAAAAACATATAAAGAATTAGGACAATCAAATCATGGATTACGTGCAGCTATACCGAAAAATAGAACCTTTTTAGCTGATTCAGATGCAAGTCATTTTCCAACACCTTTTAATCCAAAAGATAATGAATTTATCGTACAGGGAAGAGTAGGAAGCAGCGCGTTCTCAGGGTCTAATCTGGATATTTATTTACGTAATAATCGCATCAATATCTTATATATCATGGGGTACGCATTACATGTCTGTGTTGAATCGACTTTACGTGCAGCCCATGATTTAGGTTATGAGGTAATAATAATTGAAGATGCTTCTTCTGCCTTTAACCAAGATCAAAAAAATTATTTTATAAGTGATATTGTTCACCACTTTGGTATCAGTATTAAATCTAATGATTTTATAATAGCTATTGAACGAGAGGGAAATCAAAATGATCTCCATTGACAATGATACTCAACAAATTAAAGAAACTATTAGCCTATATTTTAATGGCACCTATCATGGCGATTCGAGTCAACTGAAGCGCGCATTTCATCCTGATGCACATATAACAGGTAGTTTAAATGACCAAATTTGTGATTGGAGTCTTACTGATTTTATAACAAGAGTCACAGTCAAGCCAACCTCTGCAGACAAAGGTGAAAAATTCGATAAAGTAATTCTTTTCATAGATAAAACTAACAATGCTGCTATGGTGAAAGCTCGTGCTGTTGTAGGGGACGTTATTTTTACTGATTATATTACTCTATTAAAAATAAATAGCCGATGGGTAATTAGGAATAAAAGTTTTACTGTTTAATTAAGATTTAAATAATGAAAAATAATTATCGACATCTAAATGATCAGGATAGAATATTTTTGCGAATCGTATCACCAATTTCAGCGAAGGATTCAAAAAGTATTTGGCGGCGTTTTAAAGGTAGAAGAATTGTATCGAATGCAATCAGTATGCAGGCATCCAGATTGATTTCTAATTGCGTTATTGCTTACAATGCAATGCTGCTCAATGAATTGTATCTAAAATTATGTACAACCATTGGCGAGGAACAAGCCAAAGCAATTTTGCGTAAAATATCACCCGTTGCATGGCTGCATATAATATTTACAGGAAGGTATCATTTTAAAGACTATGACAGTAAAATGAATTTTGAAAAATTGATTGTACTCTTGGAGAAAAAAACTGCGAAAAACCGCATGATTAGTATCAAAAATTAAAAACCGACCAGTTTTGGAGGTTCTTTTGAGGAATCCGTACTTAGCAATTAGCGATAATTAATTCTCAAGCGTTTATCTGGCAGAAGTGATAAGAGGAATATAATTTGTTAATGGTATTAGAGAAAATGCCGATATTGATTCAGCAAATAGGAAAATAGTCACTTAATAAAAAATTATAAATTGCTCCATTAACTTATCTGAGGAAATTATGATGAGATCGAGAATCATTGGCATAGGTGGTATTTCTGCCGCAGGTAAATCTACATTATGCCAAGCTTTGGGTAAAGCGCTCGATGCAACGGTTGTTTTGTGGGATGAGTATGAAAAATTCTCTAAAGAACCTGAAAATTATTTTGAATGGTTTCAAACAAGCAGAGATTACAACGAATGGAGATATGATGCTTTAGAAAGCGTGTTGAAAATGCTAAAAGCAGGGAAAAGTATCGTATGTCCTGTTACTGGAAAAAATTTAAATGCAACTAAATATGTGATATTTGAGGCGCCGTTAGCGAGAAAACATCATCAAACAGGTCAATATATAGATTTTTTAATTTTTTTAGATACCCCACCTGATATTGCTTTAGCGAGACGTCTACTTAGAGAATTTCAGACAAATAAAGATCCTAGAGAAATTATAAATGAATTGAATAACTATTTAATAGCTGAAAGACCTCTCTATTTATGGTCACATGAAGCAGACCATCAAGCAGAAATTAGTGTAAATGGAAGTTTATCATTGGAAGATCAGGTAAATTGTATATTAAATGTTTTATGAAATTGTTTTAATGAAGAGCCACTGCCTAAAAGACAAAGTTGTTTGTGATATACAACTTTGACAACTCTTTACAAAAAGGCTTTGATTTTAGTGATATAATGGATAATGGTCTAATGTTATTATTAATAAGCTGAGAATAGGATCGAGAAAACGTTTTGATGATGCTTATTCAAATTAAAATGAAATCTTTCAAAGTATTTTACAATGGCAAATTTACATGAGATTGATGAAAAGATTGAAATAGTTCCATTCCGCTCGCAATGGAATGAGATATACAAATTGGAAGCTAAGTTAATACAGAAAAAACTAGAGAACAATATCGTTGATATACAACATATTGGAAGCACAACTATTCCTGATATTTATTCGAAACCAATTATTGATATTATGATTGGTGTAAAAAATATAGAGAAATCTGAATTAATTGTGCAATCGCTTATAGAATTAGGTTACGAATATTTAGGTGAAGCTAATATAGCTGGTAGATTCTATTTTAGAAAACGTAATAAGAATAACTACAATATTGCATTGTGTCAACACGATAGTGAGATATGGATTAATAACATTTTATTTCGCGATTATTTAAAAAAATATCCTGAAGTAGCTGTAGCCTATAGTCTACTCAAAAAGAAAGCTTTTGATTCGGGAGCAAATACATTATTGAAATATTCTGACATTAAAAAGCAATTCATTAATGAAGTTATAGCAAAGGCAAGAATGGTTTTAACTAATAAATAGACAGTTGCATTTATTGTCTGGAATCCAAGAGAGCAGTTCCCTGGTTGTTAATGAAAAAGTCGCATGGGTGATGGGGAAATTGATACTATTATTGGCAAACAATAGAAACAAGCGGTAATTATTGTTGAACGTATATCAAAAAGACGGTTTTAAAAAAGGTTTCTACAAGAACAGAAAATGCAATTGCAACCTCAACAATTGAGAGCCTTAAAAATTATTCAATGTTAAGCATGACAGCAGATAACGGATCGAAATTTTTTTTAGGAAAAAACAAAATGCAAAGGAATTTCCCTAAAGTATTACATTTACACACGCTTTCATTTTTATCTGAAAAAAACGTGAAAATAACTAAACAAGTTAATAAAAAATATAATCAATTTGCATCAGAGAATTTGCTTTGGCAAGAACTACTAAAAAGGGATTTTTTTATAAATAACAAGAAAGAAAAAAAAGCAGAAGAGCAATATAGCTATTTCAGTCAAGAATTATTAAAAGAGAAAACGTCATTTATTTCTTGTGTTATTCCTTATTTATATTCTCTAGAAATAAAAAAAGAGAATTTAGCTGGCAATATTCCTGTCCATGGATTTACCCATATTCAAGAGGAAAATAAACCTATTATTATTCAAACTGAATTTGATCATCGAGATCATAATCTTAACAAGGCATATCTCGAGTCTAAAGCGGAATTTAATAATGCTTTTAAAGTAATAAAAGGCGAATATCCTCAAATTGATTACATAAAAATTGTAAGACTTGCAGAAAATTTTTATTCGAACTTTATTCTTAAAGAAAAATCATCCATTTTTGGAGATGAAACAATCTCTTGTCAAGATACCTTAACAACTATTTTTGAGTCACTATGCAAATGTGATGCTGCAGTTGCATTTCGTATTTGTTATCATCTATTTAGACAAAGTCATCTTCCTTACGGGTTAGTTATTCATTTACTTTACATCGCATGTAAATTTTCTAGTTTTGAAACTGTCAAGGAGTTTATTTCGAAAAACATCGAACTTAATCAATTGAGTCTTGATAAAGGTCTCTATGGAAGTTATTGCATCGGAACACCATTAGCCGCCGCCGTGTTTTCTGAAGCTGAAAATACTAATTCAGAAAAACTTGTACAACTACTTTTAGAAAATGGCGCTGATCCTGACGCTTTTATTGAAATTTATGATGACGGCAATACCACTAGTCTAACAATAAGGGAACTTTGTAAACTATACAAAACACCTTTATACAGAGCAGATCATGAAATACAACAAATACCAAACAATAGGCTTGATTTTGTAATCCAATATTCATCTCATGAAATAAAACAGGATAGCTTGAAACGGAAGAGTCCTATTTAATTAAAATATTTCCTAAATCAACTGTTTTCAGAAGAAATAAGTGATTTAAGTCCATTATGACTGGAATCCAGGAGAGACTTAAGCTTTGTAAACCCGGTAGTGATTACCACCGGCTATCGTATAATATATTGAATATACATTATTTGTATGTTGAAATTTGTCAAAAAACCCTTTAGAATAGACGTCAGTTTTAATGCAAAATCGACTTTGACTTAGAGGCTGGATGGGCTATAATGTGTTTAACCATACCCGCCACGCCTCTCAACGATGCGCACCACGGCGGGTTGTTTATTTATGGGTAAGAAAAAATACAGTAAGCCTAGGCTAGATATCGAGAAGCAGGTTCAGCTTTTAGAACAACAAGGCTTGAAAATAGATGATGCTCCTGAAGCATGTCGTATTCTAAGTGTTGTTGGATATTATCGATTTTCTGGATATCTGCATCCATTTAAATTACCACATAAAGACAATACTCGCCGAACGTTTAAGCCTAACATTACATTTAACTATATATGGAACTTGTATCAGTTTGATCGTGAACTACGATTGTTGGTATCGGATGCGATTGAAAAAATTGAAGTTGCATTTCGAGCATCGATTTCTGATGTAACTAGCAAGGAATATGGGTTATTTTGGTATACGGATAATAAATTCTATCGCAATCCATCTCAACATTTAAGTCTTATGCGAAAAATAGATGGTTTGTTGAAAAAACCAGAAGAAGTTTTCCTTCAGCACTATTTAGAAAAGTATCATGATCCAAAATACCCACCTATTTGGATGATAATAGAGGCTTTATCATTTGGAACTTGCTCTAAACTATTTAGTAATATTCAATCCATATCAATCCGCAACAAAATCAGCTCAATATTCGAGCAACATACAACAATCATTGAATCATGGATGAAGGTTATCGTATGGATAAGAAATATATGTGCTCATCATTCACGTCTTTGGAACCGCTGGCTGGTTGAGGCTCCAATTATACCTAAAAATGAACCATTACATGAGTATCTATTTAACCATAATCGTAAATTTATTGTTTGCGCATATCTTTTTGAAAATCTTTTAAGAACAATCGTTCCTAATAATCACTGGAAGAATCATTTATTTAATTTATTTGAAAAGTATTCTCAATATCCAGGTGGTACCATGGGTTTTAATCAGGAATGGAAAAGCGATCCTTTTTGGAGATGATAATGTCATTACGTTATCCAATACCTAGTCCTATCATTGATTCTCTTGAACATATAAATTTGGCGATAGCCCCCCCTATTGCTGCAAAACTAGACTTAAATCTATCGTTAGAATTTTTAAAACAATACGATGGCAATAAAGAGACATTCAAATCATATAGGCGTGAAATTGAACGTATTTTGCAATGGTCATGGCTAATAGCCAAAAAATCTATTCTTGAATTAAAACGACAAGATATTCAAGATTATATTGAATTTTGTTTGTCTCCACCCAAATCATGGATTGCTGCAAAACGGGTTGCTCGTTTTATTGAACGGGGTGGAATCAGAACTGCGAATACTAGGTGGCGTCCATTTGTTGTTACCATTAGCAAAAGAGACTTTAAAAATGGCGAAAAACCCGATAAGAATAACTATCAATTGTCACAAAAAGCGATTCGTGAAATATTTACTATATTAAATAGTTTCTATAATTATTTAGCTTTAGAAGAAAAAATATCAATTAATCCCGTTTCGCTTATTAAGCAAAAAAGCAAGTATATCCAAAAAAGGCAAAAACAAGCTTCTGTTATGCGATTAGCGGCGCAACAATGGAAAACGTGTCTTGAGACTGTAAAAAAAATGGCAGATGATAATCCAGATAAATATGAAAGATCATTATTTATTATTTCAGCAATGTATTTGTTGTATCTTCGTATTTCAGAATTAGCGGCCAGTGATCGCTGGATTCCTATGATGAATCATTTTTATCAAAAAAGTGATGGTTCGTGGTGGTTTAAAGTTGTAGGGAAAGGCAACAAATTTCGTGAAATCGCAGTCAGCGATGATATGCTTTCTGCCTTAAAACGTTATCGAGAAAAATTACACCTCACCCCTCTTCCCTCTCCTAATGAGAAAAATGTTTTGATATATAAAGAAAATGGTAAAGGTGCAATTACAGATCCTCGTCATATTAGAAGGCTAATTCAACATTGCTTTGATTTGACAATTAATAATTTAAGAGAATTAAAGTTCTATTCGGATGCAGATGCCATGGAGTCTGCAACAGTCCATTGGCTTAGACATACCGGCATATCGGATGATATTAATAAACGTGGCCGTCCTATCGCTCATGTTCGTGATGATGCAGGTCATAGCTCAAGTAATACGACTGATCGTTATAATGATATTGAATTGAAAGACCGATATCAGTCTGCAAAGCGAAAGAAGCTAACCGATAATTAATATTTTTTCAATATATCATCATTAGAGGGAAAGTAAGAACCTTCCAAAACTATGTCGCTCTTTAATATTTTAATTCTTTATTGGATTCGACATGTTATGTTAGCATCTAGATTATCCTCTTTATCATTCTTCGGCGATTTTGAAAAAAAAGATGCTTTGATCTGTGAAATTGCTCCATGAAAATATGAAGAATTCAACTGCGGATAACTCACTGCCTCAAATAGTTTAATAATTTGAGTCAAAGTATCATCCGATGATTTGTCGTATTGCAATACTATGTTAATTAAGACATTAGGCAATTGAGTGCATACATCGATTTCCGTAGTAAGGTCTTTTTCTCTTTTTGTAGGCGTTGATATGATAGTTAATTTTAGTCTTTTAACTTCGATTTCATATTGTTCTTTTTCTTCAATTCCAATGCCCGCTAAAGCTGACTTAAATGATTGAGCTAATTGTTCCAGATTTTTTTCTGCTTTGCGAGGAGCTCCAGGATAACTTTCACATTGTATAATCAAGTTATCTTTTACTCTTTGAACAGAGAAGCTATAACCTTTTAACATTTGAAGATTGGTTTTGAATGCTACAAATGGTAAAGGAAGTTCTTCATTTTTAGAGGTAATTTCATCATATATTTCTTGTTCAATCCTATGAGCACGTAATATACTAACTTCACCGTGTTCAGGAAATTCTATTTCTTGAAATTTGTTAGCATCTAACCCATTAATAATACGCCACTCGCCCTTTGTAGATTTTATATATATAGAAAATAAACTTCCGTGTTTGAATAAAATGGGATAGTTCTGAAAACGACTATCATTTTTGAATTTTTCTTTTTCTTCTTCAGATTCAATTGTTAGCAATACAATATCATATCCCGTTTTCAGCGACTCATAATGTATAAATAATCTATCATCATTGCTTTTTGAATAAGAGGACTCTGGTTTAATTTCATCTTTGCGTAACATAGTCACCTCGTTTTATTTGAAATTCAAAAAATTTGCTTAAAAGTACACTAAAATAATCGTTATTAAATGACATAATCTTTCATTAAAAGGTTTAGTATTTGAAAGTTTTTTTCATAATAGCATCTTTGAATCTATGCTATTATCGATCAATTATTTTAACCTAGATTAATTTTTGAAAACAACTTGATTTTTGCTAAACCTAAATTAATCCTATTTCTCCCATACTAAACGAACACTAATTTTCCCATATACAGGATCGTTAAAAGGCGCCATAGTAAGAATAAGGCGATTACCTTCCAGTTTATAATAACGAACCTGTTCCGTTCCAGTCCATGATTCGTTCCATGAAACCTCTATGTTATGAATGATTTTATCATCTTTGACTTGATAAGTTCCTGCATAACTGGTCATGCTTTTTATTAAAGCTTCCGCTTCGAGAGGTGATATGTTCTGTTCTTTAGGTTTCTGTCGATTGTCTTTGATCATCATCAACATGACGTGCCCATCGGATGAATAGTTTAAATAACCGATCGGATGAGAACCATAATCATCTGATTCAATTCCAGAAGGAAGTTGTATATGAGAAACGGATATCAACTTCCATGTGCCTAATAATTTTTTTTGAATAACTGATTGACTTGTTAGTGCGTAAGAAGGCGTATGATAAAGAAAAAAAATAACCATTATCATTTTTATGTGAATGTATTTTAAAAATATTTGGTTCGTCACGAAATAATTCCGATATAAATATCTAGACTCGTATTAGTAGGATCACTTGCGCGTTCATCATAAACCTCGAAATCTGCTCGATAAGCTCTTTTCCCACCAAAATCAGCTGTTGTCATTTTCCAGATTTGTTGCCATGCATCAATTATAACCGTTGGCATTTTACCTGAAGGTGTTGTGAATCTTTGATATTCCGCAGCGGGTATGATTAATTTCTGCAGAGTGTTCGGGATATTTTCAAAAGAATGGACTTCTTCACCAATGAAAAAAGTATAATCACCGTGCTCATCACTATCATACTCTGTATAAACGGAGAGAATCGTACCAGGATTTTTGCGATTAGGAATTTGATTAACTATGCTCCAAAAATGAGTAGCCAGCTCGCTAATTTTCGCTTTTTGTGGGTCTATTTCATTTTTATTATTGGTACGCGTGGATAAGCCAATTAATTTTATTTCAGGTTTTTTTGTAAATTCTTTTTTCATAATTAACCTTGTATGAATTAAATTCGTGCCATTATTTTCGTATACTCTTCATGCGGTGGAACTTCTGTTGAGGGCGAATTGACATTATATACGCTTAATAGCAGAAACATTAAAGGTTTTGTAAATAATGCTTGATCAATCATTATTTAATCCTATCTCAACTTATCTTTTGCCCGTAAATTTGTGTAGTGCGTGGAAATGACATAAGACAATTATCATCTTCAATGCACTTATATAAATCTTCTGTAAGCTGTTTAATTTCATTTTCATCCACTAGAGCATGAGCGATATAGTTATTACTCGCTTCTTTAAAAGTCAAAGGAATGAGAAGTTTTTGACGTTTTGTACGATAAATCGGTTGGGCAAATTGTGCGTGTATGTTTGCTAAATTTAACTGGTGAAAATAAGAATACAACTTCTCACCTAAATCAAAATCGAGCCCTTTCTCTTTGGCTAACTCTAGAAACAATTGTCGACTTCTGTGAATTACAGATGAAAATGGGTAACAATAGGTGACAGAATTACTTGCTTCTTCACATATAATGTAACCCTCATTTTTTAAAGATTGCAGCATCAACTCCAATGCTTGAAATGGATTTTTTAAATAAACGAGAATAAATCGTGCATAGACTATATCAACTAAAGGTAAATCTGTTAAATTGAGTAAATCCAGTATAGAATTTTGATAAAAAGTGATATTTTTTAATCCTTTTTCTGCCGCATTTTGCGCAGCAATTTTGATTTGTTCAGCACTCGTGTCGAGTGCATAGACTTGACCAGACTTACCAACTTGCTCTGCTAACCAACAAGTCATATGGCCCGTACCGCAACCAATTTCTAGAATGCTTTTTCCTTTACTAATTCCAGCTTTTAGTAATAAAGAATGGCTGAATTCTTCAAATACTTCATTTAAAATATCTAAGCGATTTTTGCCTGGCTCTCCAACGTCCAAAAAATAATCATTTGTTACTTGCATACCTAATCTCAATCTTCAGTTGTCTATTGTTTGGACTTAAATCGCGCTACAATAACACAAGATCTTATTTTATGTCTAGAGATTGTAGATTATAATGCTGCACTAGCTAATATCAAAATTTAAACCCGTAATCTGGGAGTTACTGTAATGCAAGAAAAAGTATATCTTTATGTATTTGATACGATGTCGGACTGGGAGACTGGTTATTTAATTGCGGAACTAAACTCGGGAAGATATTTCAAAAATGGATTAGCTCCTTTAGAAGTAATAACAATAGGCATTGATAATAATCCTGTGACTACAATGGGAGGATTAAAAATACTACCCAGCATTTCTATTGATGAATGCATGTTAAAAAGTAAGGATATTTTAATTCTTCCGGGCGGAAATACTTGGACAGAAACAATCCACGAACCTATATTGAAAAAAACTTCCGACGCTTTACAAAAAAACAATATTGTCGCGGCGATTTGTGGTGCAACTGTGGGATTAGCAAAAATGGGATTATTAGACTCAAGAAGGCATACAAGCAACGATTTAGAATATTTAAAAATGATTGTCCCTCATTATAGAGGAGAGAAATATTATGAGATGCAACCAGCAGTAACTGATAGCAATTTAATTACCGCATCAGGAACAGCCCCGTTGGAATTTGCGAAGCATGTACTAAAGGTGTTAGATGTATTTGCGCCTGCAACACTGCAATCCTGGTTCAACCTTTATCAGACGCATGAATCAAAATATTTCTTCGAGTTAATGAATTCTATCAAATAAGTCTAAATAAAACTTAAATATAGATGGGTTACTTTGTTAAAATCAGTGGCGTGTATGTTTTTATGGTTATCTATGTGAAGTGACCATGTAAATTTACCACTATATGTATTCCCAACCGAAAAATATTTTATTTCCGTGATACTCTCCTTGAGTATATGTATTCACCATTTTAATAAATACATTGATTAGAATAACCTTTATTTTTCAAAATCTAAATTTGAAGGATATTTCTCTCCTTTCACGGATCCGTTTGAAAATATTAAATTTAATGAATTAATATCTTCTTGTGCTAAATTAATTTGAGTTGCGCGAATATTTTCTTCTAAATAATTTATTCTTTTGGATCCTGGAATTGGAATAATATCGTTTCCTTGAGCTAGAAGCCAGGCTAATGATAGTTGTGCGACAGTACAATGTTTTTGTTCCGCCAAATCTTTTAGCTGATCTAATAATTTTTTATTTTCTATAAAATTATCTCCCTGGTAACGCGGTAATACACGTCGAAAATCATTCAACGGCAACTTATTTGGATCTAGAATGGAGCCTGCTAAAAATCCTCGGCCAAGAGGACTATACGGTACAAAGCCAACGCCTAGTTCACGGCAAGTAGGTAAGATTTTCGCTTCGGGATCTCGTTGCCACAAAGAATACTCTGTTTGAACAGCCGTAATAGGATGAATCTTTGCTGCACGCCGAATTGTTTCAGGTGTTACCTCAGAAAGACCTATGAACCTAATTTTGCCTTCTTTTACCAAGTCAGCTAATACAAGCATACTTTCTTCAATGAGGGTCACTGAGTCAATGCGATGTAAATAATAAAGATCGATCATTTCCACATCTAATCTTTTTAGGCTGGCTTCCACACCCGATTTAATATGAGAAGGAGAAGTATTGATTGCGTATCCGTCGTTTTCTTGGATAAATCCAACTTTGGTTGCTAAAACTATCTTATTTCTTTGATTTTTAATGACTTTTCCAATCAATGTTTCATTATGTCCCCACCCATACATATCTGCTGTATCTAAGAATGTGATGCCTAAATCAATGGCACGTTGAATCGTTTTTATAGATTCTGCATCTGACGTTGAACCATATGCATTTGACATGCCCATACAACCTAGCCCTAAAGTAGACACATAAGGACCTGATTTACCCAATTGTCTGTTTTTCATACGAAACTCCTCTATTTAGTTAAATAAATGTTAATTTTCATTATTAATATATAGCTATAATTTTCCTTGTAAAATTGATATTTTTTGATAATATAGTTTAGATTTATTTAACTAAAAAGCCTATGAGTTATCGACTACCTCCTTTAAATGCGTTAAAAGTTTTTGAAGCAACAAGCAGACTTTTAAGTG
>JABDEF010000044.1 GCA_013287235.1 Gammaproteobacteria bacterium | reverse complement strand
CAATACCCAATGAAAGAAACGATGGGGAAACTTATAAGGTAAGTTGAATTCTTTTTTGACAGCGCTCGCAATATCAAAAATCAATGCTCGATTGGTCAAGTCCGCAGTTCCTAAACATTCGCGTGTTTGGCTGAATTCCCAGTGGGCACCGCTGATAAAATTATTGGGTAGCGGATATTTTCGATGAAAATGGGCTTTATAATAAGGACCTCGCAAATCTTCGACGATGATCTCACGCACAAAATTGAAACTCGCTGTTGAATTTTTGAAATCAAATTTATCTAATACCTTATCGGCAATTTGATAACGTAAACCTTCTCGATAGGCAAAAGCTTTTAAATATTTTTTTCCTAAAAAATTTTCGTAAAAGTCTAAAGTGGATTGCGCTGCTTTTTTAAAATTTTCGCACTTTTCGATAAAGGGAAATTTTTCTAAAGCCTCAGTATTTTTAATTCTCATATTCGAAAATATTTGATCGAAGATACATTGTTGCGTTTTTTTATCCGGTATCAACCCTTGTTGCAATTTATAAAGCACACTCAATAATTGTTCCCGCTCTCGATGCCGGAATAAATCCACCACAACATGTTCTTTTGGATCACAACATTGGTAAATACGTGAATCCACTTCTCGACAAAGTGTATCATATGAATGCTTATCGAAGGATACTTGATCTTTATCGATAGCAACCGCGAATGCGCGATTCCCGCGTATGACAAATCCAAAATTTGTATCCGCCATGGCATCATAGTCTGCAACCAATGTAAAGAGTAAATCCAATGCAAAAAAATTTCCGCTGATGCGATATTGTTTTTTTTCTTCAACATCAAAAAACAATTGAAGATGCACATCTAATTCGTATTTTTTGCGCATGACAGTTAATGCAGATTGGTCTTGTTTGGTATCGGATACTTCAGATTTTTCGCATTTTTCTTCTGACGATTCAATTGTTTCATTTGGATATTGGTTTTCCCACTCATTGGTAGTGATACCTGCCATAGGGATATAATTGGAAATTTCTTTTGTGGCAATATAAGAATGCGGTTTTTTCGTATTTTCGTCTGGAATCATCACCATTCTTGCTTTAGGGGTATTCACCCCTAAATATTGTAAGATCTCTAACGCAAAATACGCAATCCTATGATGTGGCGCGATATAATAACGTTTTTGTGATTTCCCTTGTTTATCTTGCTTTAAAAATGGGCCAAGTGATTTTCTCCCCTTATAACGAATTCCTTTATCATCGGGCGTAAACAAAGAAAATTTTTTTCCTAATGATTTATCTTTATTCTGAGCTAATTTTGAAAAGTCCGTTTTTCTTAGCATAAATTAATTTCTATTCTCTAATCCTGCAGCATATGTCAATTCACGTTTAGATTCTTTCTGTTCAGTTGGAAAAAGTTCTCGAGTCACACCCATCTCTGGTATTAAACCTGCATTATCGAATGTTTTAAATCCGATTTGCCCCCCAAGTATTCTATCAGAACTCGAGGTTTTTTTCACATTAGATTTTGATACTCGCGGCTTTTCCTCTTGCACTTCCATCTCGGATCCAAAACACGCACAAAAATATTGATTGAATTTTTCTTTCACCTCCCTCAAACACCCCTTCAACCACTGAAAAAAACTCTGCCACGCGTTTTGATGCACTTCTTTTACTGCTTCTGGTTTTTTTTCAGGTTCAATAATAATAGGTTTTGGTGGCTGAATGAGTGGATTTTTATTCCCCTTATTGAGCTCAAAAATGTAATTTTTAAAGCTTGCTTGAAAATTTTTAATGGAAAGTGTTCCGTTATTTGAAAAATAAAAATCAATGAAATCATCCATCCGTTTAACCAATTCACCCGAATCCATTTTCATGACTAGTTCTAAACTTTCGTTCTCAGAAATATTTCCCATGTTTAAAAGCAATAGTCGTTTAAAATCTACTTCAGACTCAAGATATTTTTGCTTTAAATTTTTTTCCTTTTGTATTTCTATCCATATGTGCTCCGCTTCAAAAATATTTTCTTGATTTTTTTTATATTCTTTTCTTAAATACTCTTCATATTCTTTTTCTATCCCTGCTCTTACAGACTGCATGCTCTGCCATACTTTTAAAACAAGCGCTTTTTTTTCTTCTACGATTTTCTTAAATTTTTCAAATTCTTCATCTTTTTTTTCTGGAATCTCGACCGTTTTTTTAGGGCTTTTTGGGTCGATCAATGTTATTTCTTTAACTTCATCCTGCTTTGGCAGCCCTTTTTTTGAATTAAGCTTATCAATGTATTCTTTAAATCGTGACTGGAAAACTTGAGGTAAGAAAGTACTATCGCTTGCTAAATAATGCTTAATAAATTCTTCCATTTTTTTAACAAGTTCTTCCGCATCTATCTCCTCGAAAACATAAGAGAGTTCGACATATTTATCACTCTTTTTTTCTACATCAAAATCACCCATGGTAAAAAACAATAAATGCCTAAACAAGAAATCATTGTGCGTTAAGTACCTTGTCTCTAAAGGAATCTCTTCTTTCCTTTCATCCTCTTCATATTGCTTTTTTATCAAAGCTCTTTCAACTTTTAATGTTTCCCAACACTTTAACACTTCCTCTTTTTTTTCTTTTACAAACCGCTTAAAATTTTTGACTTCTTCTTCATCTGTTTTTTCAGACGTCGCTTTAGTTTTTTTATGAGACTGGCATAACACATTTAAAGAATCTTTTAATTGGTTCTGAAAATCTTGTATCGTTTTGATGCGCTTATCGGTGGAAGCACTCTCAGCACATTGATTGACGTGCATCAGCAAGCTTTTGCTATCGATAGTATAGAGCAATATTTTTATTGAATCTTTGCTTAATATTCGATAAACACCCCATTCTTTCAACACAAATTGGTTGAACATCGGATTTGTTTTTTTGCCGCTTTTTTCCCAATTTGAGACAATAAATTTCTTTTGATAAGCAATTTGTTTAAACACTGCCGTCTGTGCACGATTTTCATAGGAAAGATCAGAAAACTTTTTATTTGGATGACTTTCAGAACCTTCTGGGGCAAATGTACCTTGCATTACCGATAAAAAACGTCGCTTTTCACCGGTTTCATTATTATTTAGCTTTTGTAAATCCTCAAAATCGAGGTATTCATCATCGTGTCGAGTATCCATCACCACACCCTCCTCTCGTTGAGTATAATATGAACTATAATTTGTGGACTATGCACAATTTATCGTATTTCAAATTAAATCTCAAGTTTCACAGAAATGATTTTCCAGAAGCCAGGGGTGAGATGTTCAAATGTTTTGCGATAGTTTGACCAATATCTGCGAAAGTTTCGCGTTGACCGATTGAACCGTGAGCAATGTTTGGACCAAATGCAATCACAGGAATTCTTTCCCGTGTATGATCTGTGCCTTTCCAGGTAGGATCACAGCCATGATCTGCTGTAATAATCACCAAATCGTCTGGTTTTAATAATTTTTCACACTCAGGTAAACGCGCATCAAAATCCTCTAAGGCTTTTGCATAGCCCATCACATCACGCCTGTGACCATACAACATATCGAAATCCACTAAATTGACAAACACTAAACTGCCGTCTTTAGCCGTTTTAATTTCATTTAAAAATGCATCAAACAATGCCATATTCCCATCGGCTTTGACAGATTTTGAAATACCACGATGTGCATAAATATCAGAAACTTTTCCAATCGCAATCACTTCATGCCCGCTTTCCACTAATTTATCTAATAAAGTGGGTTCAGGTGGTGGGACAGAATAATCTCTTCGATTAAATGTGCGTTGATAAGCACCCGGTGTACCGATAAAAGGTCTTGCAATCACGCGCCCTACGTTGTAAGGATTGACTAAATCACGCGCGATGACACACACTTCATACAATTTTTCTAATCCAAAACTTTTTTCATGCGCCGCAATTTGAAAAACACTATCGGCTGATGTGTAAACAATCGGCTTACCGGTTTTTTCATGTTCTTCGCCTAATTCTGCAATGATTTCTGTGCCAGATGCATGTTTATTCCCCAACACGCCAGGGAGTTTTGCACGTTTGATGAATGCCTCTAACAATTCCTCAGGGAAACTCGGATATTCCGGTGGAAAATATCCCCAATCAAATAAAGCAGGCACACCGGCAATTTCCCAATGACCGGAAGGCGTATCTTTACCAAAACTTTTTTCTTCCGCATAACCATAAAGCCCAAGAATTGGAACATTCGTTGCTAAACCGGGAACCGGTTGTCCGCAACTCAAAATGGTCGCTGCATTTATCCCTAAACGCGTGAAATTCGGTAAAGAAAGCGGACCTTGTCGTATGCCTTTTTGATCAGCAAGTCCTTTGGCACAATATTCTCCCACATGCAATAACGTATTCGCGCCCACATCACCATACTGATGCGCATCACTGGTTGCACCAATGCCAAAAGAATCTAAGAGAATGATAAAGGCTCGCATTTATTTTTTTGGCTCACAATTTGTTTCTTTCATTAAAAACGTCATGGAAAATCCTACCACAAATGCAATCGGGATAATCCACATGGCAAGCAATAAATTTTGAGAAGAATAAATGGGAGCACCATCCATCATTGCGCCATCCCAACCCAATGACATGATCCAACCGAATAACGGTTGAAAAATCACACCGCCCATCATAATAGTGATAGAAACTATACTAATCGCCGTACTTGTTAAAGCAGGGGGATTTAATTCCGCAATCAAAGGATAACTTAACACTTGCGAACTTGTCACAAACCCAATCAAGAAAAATAAAATCATAATAGAGATTAAAGATAAATCTGGCATATACATTAAATATAAAATGACAGCAAAAGAAATAACGGCACCCAGAATCATGGGCAAAACACGACGCCCTATATGATCCGAAATCCATCCGAAAACAGGACATCCTAAAATCACACCGACAAAAAAGATGGTTGTTGCATAAGACGCTTCCAGCAGTGTCACATGATGTACTTCCGTTAAATAATGTATTCCCCAAATGGCGCCTAATAAAAATACGGGTAAATTCATCAAAGACGTATAAATCCCGCCAAGCCAATTCTGTGGATTTAACACAACCAATTGAATACTTTGACGTAATCCTAAATTTTTAAGATGCGCTCGATCCGCTTGCATTTTATCCTGACTGCCTGGCGGATAGTTTTGTACAATACTTAAAATTGCAATAAAAATGATAATACCCAATCCTGCATCCAGAAGCATCGCTTGTCGCCAACCGATGGCGCTTGACAATAATGCCATGGGTGTTTGCGCAACCAATCCGCCTAACATTGCCATCGTCACAATAACCCCACTCACCAAAGCCATCTTTCGTGCAGGAAACCAGCGAGAAGCAATACGTATGCAACTTAAAAAACTAAATGCAGCAGCAGCACCTATCAGAAACCGAGCAAACGCGGCTAAGAAATAATCCGTCGCGATCGCAAACAAGAATGTGCCGATGATGGTGATAAAAACCAAAAATAAAAGCATTTTTTTCGTTGAGAATCGATCTAATAACAATCCCGCCGGCAACAGAAATAATGCATCTGCATAAAAATAGATAGAACCCAAATTACCAAGCGCCGTTGCATTCAAGTGGAATGTTTGCATGAGCTCTTTGTCTATGGCGTTGAAAATATTTAATTGAATAAATGTATAAAAGAAAAATAATGAAGCTGTGACTGTCACAAACCAACTGAGTACCGTATGGTCTGATTTTTCAACGGTTGCTTCTACTGCAATCACATTTGTTTGCATTTTAGCTCAACTCCCTTTAGATAATGCTAGGCAATTTCTAACATAGCTTGTTTTGAAAAACTAGGGTGTGTCGTCAATTAAATGGCTTAAATTTCCCATTTCTCTCGTCCTGCGGCTTGACCGCAGGATCCAGTCGCAGCGATAGCAGTTACAAGCTCCCCTGGATCTCGCGAACAAGTCGCGGGACGACGTTTTAGTGTAGATATGCATCATATGTATTGAGTCTGCTTAATAAATAATTGACGACACGCCCTAGAAAAATATATTTTAATATGTCATCCCTCCGACATCGCGTCCGATACATCTGTCATGCCAGCATGTTTTTAGCTGGCATGACAGATAAGTTAAATATCACGCCCCACTTCCTTCACAAATTCATTAATCAATTTCACCAATTTACGTGCACCTAATTCACCATAACGTAATGTCATTTCATGTGTCACTTTTTCTAAACTCAATCCAACCGCTAAATTTGTAATGGCACACAACCCCACCACTTCTAAACCGCAATGCCGCGCAATAATGACTTCAGGGACAACAGACATTCCAACCGCATCCGCGCCCAGCGTACGATAGGCACGAATTTCGGCAGGTGTTTCAAAAGACGGTCCCAACAAGGAAATATAAACCCCTTCCTGTACCATGATTTTTAAACGTTTAGAGATTTCTAAGACTCTTTCTCGTAAATCTCGATCATAAGCATTTTCTAAACTGACAAATCGCGGTCCAACCGATTCATCATTGGGCCCAACCAAGGGATTTCCATTTTGAAAATTGAGGTGATCATTGATTAACATGATTTCACCTGCTCCCATCTCAACCCGAAGAGACCCCGCTGCCCCTGTCACCACCAATACACTCGCACCCAAATTGTGTACAATCCGAACCAGAGTACGTATCGATTCATAAGATGCGCCCTCATAAAGATGTAAACGCCCTTTCAAACAAACCACCGGCACATCTTGCAAATAACCCATCACTAATAAAGAGGCGTGTCCTGCTACCGCACCAGAATGAATGCCAGGGATGGCTTGATAGGGAATAGTGATAGGATTGCTCAATTGATCCGCAATGGAGCCCAATCCAGAGCCTAAGATGAGCCCTATTTTTGGTTTAAATTTTGGCGCATATTTTCGAATCGCGCTCATGGTTTCTTGCATAGAGTGCATTTTTTTCATCCTTCTTTAGAATATGGGGTCAGGCCTGACCCCATGTTATAGACTTTTTTGAAATGTTCGACAAGAGATATGGTTACCTCCGTCGTCCCGTGTAAAAGCATCAAGGGACGACGGTGAAAAAAAAGTTTACTAATTTAAAAATAAATAATATTATTTGACTATATAAAAACATACGAGGAGTTATTTCATGCTAGCTGCCAGACCTATAAATGAGAATGATTCTATTTCGCAACGAGATGAAAAAAATCCTTTGCCTCCAAAATTGTCGACATGTGCCGCTGTCATCAGAAAGTTAAGAAAAGGAAAAACCATCATTCACTTAAGCGACGATATCACCATCGCTACTTTACATGCTGCGGATATTACTGATCCATTGTGGGATAGTTTAGCAGATATGGCTGTTGGCGCCGTGCTTTTAACTGTCAGTTTGATAGAACTGGAAGAAACCAATGAAGAATTGGAAGAACTCAATGAAGAATTAAAAGAAATTAATAACAAAATATTAGAAGCTAAACATGAAGTGAAAACGCGACAAGCTCTTCTCGAAGAGCAAAAGAAACATCATGAAAATCAAATCAAATGGACCGAATTCAATAAAAACTTATGCAAGGGCGCCATCGCGTTAAGCGCAACCTATTCCATAGACATGGGACTTAATACCGGGGCTAATGTTGCAGCACGCTTTGGGCATGAATTAGTTTTAAATCAACTTGGCAATGCAGGCATCGTCATTGGAGTGACGACGGTTCCTGTGGTCATTATGTTCCTCATCTTAATGAAACAATGTATCGATTTAGGGATTTTTTATGATCAACGCAATGAACAAATTAAAATTTACAATGGTGAGTCTAGTTCAGAGGAGGAGAAAGCAGCAGCCAAGGCAAAAATAGAAGAAATAGATCACAAAATATTTTACAAAAAAGGCGAAATTTTCGCTCAAACATTCATCGCCGTAAGCTTTTTCTTAAGCTTGCTTGTCGTATCAGGTGTTGCTACCTTTGGTGTTGCACCACTTGCATTAATGATTGCAGGCGCAGCTATTGGGACATTCTTAAAACTTCACGAGATTTATACAAATACGCAAAGAGAAATAGAAGAACAAAATAAGACGATACAAAAACAAAAAGAGGCGCTTCAAAATACAACGCTTGGAAAACAAATCCTCCATGAGGCTCTCAAAGACACGAATGACACTGTCCGAAAGAGTACAGCAACAATCGAAACACAGCAACAAACCATAAAGCAACTGCAGCAAGAATTAGCAGCAAAAAATATTAAAATTGCAGAATTAGAGCATAAAGAGCATAAATCGAACTTACATAAATTTTCTAAATTTAAAAAGTCTCCTTCCCTACCCAGCCTGCCCACATCCTTATCTAATCCCTGTATGACATCGTAAAAAAGCAGGCTGAGAAAACTATAAACCCTCATCCCCAACCCTTCTCCCCTCGTAAAGAACACTCCGGGAGAAGGGGGTTTCTGCAAACCAACACTTTTACGGTTAACCAAAAATCATCTGCAAAATATAAAAAAACACCGTTGCCAATATTGCTGCTGCAGGAATCGTAATAATCCACGACATAAAAATATTTCGCATCACCCCTAAATTTAATGCATCAATACCGCGCGCAAGTCCCACACCAAAAACTGCTCCGACTAATGTTTGCGTTGCAGACACAGGAATCCCTGTACTCGTCGAGGCGACAACAACAGTTGCAGCCGCTAACGTTGCTGCAAATGCACGACTGGGTGTGAGTGTCGTAATGCTACTTCCGACGGTTGCAATCACTTTACGACCGTACATGAATAATCCAAGTACAACGCCTAAGCATCCAAATAACATAATACTACTTAACAGTCGCCCATCTGCCATAGCACCGCCCGTACCCACCAAACTAATAATACCTGCAATGGGACCCACCGCAATTCCTACATCATTGGATCCATGTGCAAACACCATGGCACAAGCCGTGAAACCCATTAATACACTAAACATACCCTCGATATAAATGTATTGTGTATGTCGATGTAGCTTGGTGCGTAAGCGCAACTGGCGCATCGCTAATAATCCTAAAAGAATCACGAATACTGTCGTTGCGAACACCAGCATGCATTTTTGTAAAAAATTAAAATTCACATGAAAATGATTTAATCCTTTGAGCGTTGTCATCATCGACAAAATAAAACCGACTAAAATTAAATAAATGGGTACAAAATATTTTGCCGATTGAAAAGGATTTTCTGCCGCTAAAATAAAACGACGAATCGAAATAAATAATAAAAAAGCGACAACCCCAGCGACAAAAGGTGCGCATATCCAACTGATGGCAATATAACCTACCGTCTTCCAGTGAATAGCTTCTAATCCTAACATCATTGCACCGACACCAACGATTGCACCCACAATAGCATTCGTGATGGAAACAGGCATACCTAAAAAACTTGCCATCGTAATCCAAGTGGCTCCCGCAAAAAGCACGGACAGCATACTATAAATTAGAATATTGGATGAAAATTCAGAAACATCAATAATCCCACCGCGAATGGTATCCGATACTTCATTCCCACCCAAAAAAGCACCGGCAATTTCAAAAACGATAGCGATGAGTAATGCTTGTTTTACCGAAATGGCTTTAGATCCCATGGCAGTACTCATGATATTGGCAAGATCATTTGCACCAATACCCCACGTCATCCACAAACCCACTAAACAAGCCAATACGACAAAAACGATTCCGTAATCCATGCAATTATCTCTATCTCGCCAATAACGTTTGTAAGCCATCGCCGATTGCGCGTGCTTGGTCTGCTAAATCACCTGTCCATTCGATAATTTTATAGAGAAACATCACATCGACCGGAGGAAGCTTGCTTTCCATATCGAATAAAATCCGCCGTAAATGAATTTCTTGTTGATCTGTTTCATGTTCAATCTGAGATAATTTGAGAATCATGCTGTCCACATGTTTGATTTCATTGCCACTGAATCCGGTTTCGAGTAATTCATCTAATTCATGAATGGCAATATTGGCTTGTTTGGAGGCTTCGATACTACGCTTTAAAAATTCCATAAAATCAGAAGCCATGGAATCTGGAAATACCATTTTGCGTCCCAGTATGATACCCGCAATGTCTTTGGCTTTATTGGCTAATCGATCTTGCACATTCAATAAATCTAAAAGATCACTGCGGGAAACAGGCATAAATAAACTTTTGGGTAAATGTAAACGTAAATCGCGTTTTAAATCATCCGCTTTATTTTCAAGACGCACAATTTCTTGTTGTAGTTCATCTACTTTTGTCCAATCTTTTGTGAATACGGCTGCAAAAAAAGGGAGCAATTCCTTTACACAAGCATAGACTTTCGCCATATGCGCTTCTAACGGTCGTATGGGTGACCGACCAAACATATTCAAGAAAGGTGTCGTCGGCATCCTTACCTCGCAAATACAGGGATCACATCCAACATGCGATTTGAAAAACCCCATTCATTATCATACCAAGAGAGCACTTTGACAAAATTTCCCATTACTTTCGTGTATGACACATCAAAAATAGAAGAGGCAGGATTGTGATTAAAATCCACCGAGACGAGTGGCGCTTCATTGATTTCAAGAATGCCTTTTAATGGACCATTCGCCGCCGCACTCGTATCACGTGATGTGGTAAACGTAAAATCGACCACTGACACATTGATCGTTGGCACACGAATGGAAAATCCATCCAGTTTTCCATTCAACTCAGGAAAGACTAAACCGACAGCGGCTGCAGCGCCAGTTTTGGTGGGAATCATAGAGTGCGCAGCCGCGCGTGCACGGCGTAAATCCGTATGATACACATCTATCAATACTTGATCATTCGTATAGGAATGGACCGTATTCATCAAACCTTTTTCGATGCCAATGGCTTCATGCAATACTTTGACCATGGGTGCTAAACAATTGGTGGTACAAGAAGCGTTTGAAATCACGGTATCCGTAGATTTTAGTGTGTTGTGATTGACCCCATACACAATCGTTGCGTCGACTCCCGTTGCGGGTGCTGAAATTAAAACTTTTTTGGCGCCACCTTCTAAGTGCAGAGATGCTTTTTCTTTACTCGCAAAAAATCCGGTACATTCGAGTACGATATCAATTTTTAAATCTTTCCAAGGTAATTTTTTTGGATCCCGTTCGGCACACACACGAATTTTATCTCCATTCACGATCAAATCATTTCCGGAAACCACAACTTCTCCAGGAAATTTTCCATGCGTCGTATCATACCGAATTAAATGCGCATTGGTATTTACATCTCCCAGATCATTAATCGCGACGATTTCTATCTCGGGATGTTTTTTCGATTCATAATGGGCACGTAAAATATTACGCCCAATGCGGCCAAACCCATTAATCGCAACACGAATTGTCATAATTTTTTACCTCTTTCAACTTTAAATAATGTATCTTTTCACCCCCTTTTGCAAAGGGGGTAAGTATAAATGCTAAACAACCTTATTCTTTGCAGGCACCAGCGAATATGCCACCCGAACAATGTGCGCCACAGTGAATCCAAATGCTTCAAACACCTCTTTCGCAGGCGCCGATGCACCAAAATGATCTAATCCTATAATTTTCCCCTCCAGCCCAACAAATTTATACCACGTATCACTGCTGCCTGCTTCAATGGCAATCCGTGCTTTGATATGTCTGGGTAACACACTTTCTTGATATTTCAGATCCTGCGTTAAGAACACGTCAACGGATGGCATAGAAACGACACGTACCTTAACACCCTCCGAAGTTAATTGTTTTGCCGAAAGAAGTGCCAAAGACACTTCCGAACCCGTTGCTATCATAATCATGTCAGGCGCACTTTCAGAATCCCTCAGGATATACCCCCCGCGAGCAATATTAGCAAGCGTCTTTTGATCGCGTTCGAGAAAAGGGAGATTTTGTCTTGAAAAAAGTAAGCAGGTGGGTCCTGGGCGTTCTATCGCTTTTTGCCAAGCGACTGCAGATTCTACGGAATCTGCAGGACGCCATAGGGAAAGTTTCGGAATGAGACGTAAACTTGCCACATGTTCAATCGGTTGATGCGTCGGCCCATCCTCACCTAAACCAATGGAATCATGCGTATACACAAAAATCACGCGTGTTTGCATCATGGCAGATAAACGTACGGCATTTCTCGCATAATCCGAAAACGTTAAGAAAGTACCACCAAAAGGCAATAATCCCCCATATAATGCAATCCCATTCATGATGGCAGACATGCCAAACTCACGAACCCCATAATGTATGTATTGACCCATTGGATCCAATTTTGAAAATGCTTTTACGCCATCCCAATGCGTTAAATTAGATTCCGATAAATCCGCAGAACCACCGATAAGCTCCGGTAAAATTTTGGTAAAATGATTAATACAAATTTGTGATGCTTTCCGGGTAGCAATATTTTCTTTTTTATCTTGCATTTTTTGAATTAATTCATTTGCCGATTCCATCCAATGCGCAGGCATTCGATTTTCGATGCGACGTTTAAGATCTTTCGCTAAATCCGGATATGCT
>JABDEF010000043.1 GCA_013287235.1 Gammaproteobacteria bacterium | reverse complement strand
ATTATTACACGAAGAATTGAAAATATTGAAAGCAGACAATGCAGATATTTATCAAGCCATTCTTCCAGGACAGTTAAAAAAGCCGAAAAAATGTTTCGATGTGGTTTTTTTAGACCCGCCTTATCAAGCGGATTTATTAAAAAAAGTCAGTTTTTATTTAGAAGAGCATGGATTTCTCGCAAAAGAGGCCTATATTTATCTTGAAGCAAAAAAATCACTCTCGTACAATGATTTACCTGCCAATTGGGAAATCATTAGAAGTAAAAAAGCAGGGCAAGTAGCGTATCATTTAGCGCGAAGGTTGGTATAATCCCAAAAGCAAAATGTCATGCCAGCATGCTTTAAGCTGGCATCCAGAGAAACCCTGCTGGATGCCAGCTTAAAGCATGCTGGCATGACAGGAGGAATAAAACTGTGGCAACATCGAAACCCCGACTACTCACCGGCGATACACCCACCGGCCGGCTGCATTTGGGTCATTATGTGGGGTCTCTCGAAAATCGTATTGCTTTGCAAGAAACATACGATTGTTATTTTATTATCGCGAACATACATGCGTTTACCACACGAGCCGATAAGCCCAATGAAATTCGAGAAAGTGTCATCGATATTGCAACGGATTTTTTAGCCGCTGGTATTGATCCGAATAAAAGCACGATTTTTATTCAATCTGAAGTCCCTGCGCTTTCAGAGCTCACGTATTTTCTCAGTATGCTAATACCTTATCCGCGTGTGATGCGTAATCCAACCATCAAAGATGAAATTCGAGATAAGAAACTCGGAGATAATTATCCTTTTGGATTCTTATTATATGCGGTCGGGCAAACGGCAGATATTTTAGCGTTTCGTCCGGACATTGTGCCAGTGGGTGAAGATCAAGTACCCCACATTGAAATGACGCGGGAAGTGGCGCGGAAGTTCAATCAATTGTACTGTGGTGTCGACCCACACACCGAAGATAAAGATTATGTGAAAAAAGGCGGTTTATTTCCCATTGTAGAGGTAAAATTAGGCCGTGCGAGACGACTGATTGGGACATCTGGACCCGATGAGAATGGTAATTTATTGAAAATGTCCAAATCTTTAAATAATGCCATTCTATTAAGTGATGATGCGGATATGATCGCGCGTAAAGTGATGAACATGTATACTGATCCCAAGCGGTTAAAAGCAACGGACCCCGGTACAACAGAAAATAATCCTTTATGGATTTTCCACGAAATGTTTAATCCAGATCAACAATGGGTCCAGGATGCGGAAGAGCGTTATCGTTCTGGTAAAATTGGGGATGTAGAATGTAAAAAACGTTTGATTGAAGTGCTTGAGAATCTCATAAGCCCAATGCGAAAGCGACGTGCGGAATTTGAGAAAGATCCGGGTCAAGTGATCGATATTTTGAAGAAAGGTACAGAAAAAGCGCGGAATGTTGCGAATGAAACATTGCGATTAGCTAAAATTGCGATGAAACAAGATTACTTTTAAAGAGGGCTCTCATGAAGCAAAAAAATGAAGACTTGAAAGAATATCAAACATTAAAAATGCCATTGGTGCAGCTGATGTTTTTGGTGGCAGCGCTGGGTGTTGCGTTAACCATTGTATTGCATTACTTTTTTTAATTTTTATCATGACTTTGATTCAGTGCTTTTGACACTAAAAATTCAACCAAATCAATTTGTTCTTGAGCAGGTTTATCATTGCCAAGATATTCAATAAGTTCTATTGCAAGAACGTTGTATTCATCATAGTCATCAATGTGTATCATATGATTCCAAATAAATCGAAAACTTTCTTTATGAAAACACGGCTGTTGAAGGTTTAACAGAGAAAAATTTATAGTCTTATTTTGTACCCTTAAATATTGTGTATAAAATACAACCTTTTCTGTCATGCCACCTTAAAGCATGCTGGCATGACAGGGTGCCGCTGATAGAAAAGTTAAATGAGGAGCCAATAATGAACAACGCATCCTACATAGAAACACGCTGGGATGAAGTGAGAGGCCGCGTCCGCAAAGTGAATCCTATCTTTGCCGACGTGATTGATAATCTCCGAACAAAAAATGATTATCCACTCTATAAAGTGCGTTATCCTTTTGGTACTAGCGTTATTGACACGGGGAAATTCCAATTTCCTATGGCGGATGGTTCCGTTGTTCCAATGAGTCATGGTGGAGTTCCACAATATGTGCGAGATCAATTAGGGTATCATGAAGGACATATTCCTTTAGGATTAGTGCTCGATCGCTCAGTGGAATTATTTATGCGAACGGAAAATCGAGTGATTCCGTTTAACGTGATTAAAGCAGGGAGACTCGTAGGATTAACATGGGTTTTAAGTCCAACGTACATTTGGCCACAAGCATGGCATATGACGGCGGGCGCACGTTCCATTTTTGTGTTGCCTAAAATTACTGATATGAACAATCACAGAAAATTATGTCGTGCACGTAATATTAAAATGCCGCTTGCACGTGATCTCAAAACACATTGGTCATTGTTAACCAAAATGGCATCTGACACAAACTTTTCAGAACCGTGGGTTTCAGAAATTCTTTTTTTTTCAAAAAATTGGTTACAAAATAAAAATAATGATGCTTGGGTTCAATTTAATTATTTTTTGTATAAAGAAGGGTGGGTAGCGATTGAATATTTGTTAACAAAAACCGTGCATGATCATATTTGGGATATTTTAATCCGAGAGCTACGAGATCATGAGGTCAAAGCGACATCTTTTATCATTGATGTGACGAAATATATTATCATGATTGGATTAGGGGCTGTGCCTGGATTTTGTCCTGCGATCAATGATGATGAAGCGCCCATTACAGGGTTACAAAAAGATTTTATTGAACTGTATGGATTGAAAAATTACGCGCCAACGATTATGATTCCGCATCATTTTTCAGAAGATGATAAACGTCCTGTATATTGGTCTCTTGCTATGCCAACCCATTTTGAGTCGACCGTGAAACCAAAAACATTAAAAAGCACGATGGTAACACTTCGTGAAATTCGAGAAATGATATATCATTTCAAAGACACCATGTCGAAGTATGCAAAATCTATTGATAATTCAACGGAAAATTTTTTAAGACAAATGCGTTTCGATTTTTTTCATAGTGAACCGGATGCCGAAGGTCGAATACGATTGAGTTTAGAAATGCCGAAAGAAGATAGTGCTTTAACATTTTGCGCAGACAATCTTTCGAATCGGCGTTTTTCAGATGTCAGTCCATTTGTCAGAGGATGTGTTCGTTTATCAACGCCTATTCAAAATGAAGGTGAACTTTCTTTGATCCCACAATTCGGAGGAGGATAAAAAATGCTATCAGAAGAAGAGTATCGTCGTTATAGTCGACAAATGCTATTGGCCGAAGTGGGTTATGAAGGACAAAGTAAATTAAAAGAAGCGCGTGTCCTTTGTGTGGGTGCAGGCGGTTTGGGCTCCCCTGTACTTCTTTATCTTGCAGCTGCCGGCATTGGTACATTGGGTATTATTGATTTTGACCGTGTCGAAATTTCTAATTTACACCGCCAAATTATTTATACCCGCGCCGATATTTTGCAAAGAAAAGCCGTTATTGCAAAAAATCGCATGATGGCGTTGAATCCTCATATTGAAGTCAATACTTATGACGAAAAATTTACATCGAAGAATGCACTCGCGTGTTTATCTTCGTATGATATTGTGGCGGATTGTTCAGATAATTTTTCAACGCGTTATTTAGTGAATGATGCGGCATTTCATTTAAAAAAACCGAATGTTTCAGCGAGTATTTTTAAATTTGAAGGACAATGTTCTGTATTTACGGCAGGTGAGGGTCCCTGCTATCGTTGTCTTTATCCCGCGCATCCACCCAAAGCATTCGTACCCACGTGTTCTGAAGTGGGTGTTTTTGGAATGTTGCCTGGCATGTTAGGTACCATTCAAGCCACGGAAATTATTAAATGGATTTTAAAAATTGGGGATGGATTAATCGGACGTTTATTGACGGTGGATGCGCGCAGTATGCAATTTCGTGAATTTCAATTCAAACGAAATCCGGATTGTGTGTTATGTGGTCAAGGTAAATCATTTGAATCTTTAGTATATAGCCAAGAGGAAGTTTGTATGAATCAACCAGTACCAGAAATTTCTGTGGATGAATTGAAAGAATGGCAAGCGCAAAAAAAGGATTTTTTATTATTAGATGTGCGTGAGTTGAAAGAGTATGAAGAATGTGAAATGGGCGGGAAATTAATTCCTTTAGGAGATTTGCAAAAACGGATTAACGAATTAGATCCCTTGAGGTTAACGGTTGTGCATTGTAAAGGCGGCGGTCGGAGTAAACGAGCGGTCGAGTTATTGAAATCTGCCGGATTTGCCGATGTGCGGAATTTGACAGGCGGGATTACGGCTTGGTTGAAGGCTTAAACCCCTTCCCCCCACGAAGTGCGGGGGAAGGCTGGGATGGGGGTGGTTTGGTATGCTATTCCCTGAATGATGATATCACTTCCAAGGATGGTATATGCAACAAACTCGCTTTTTGAAAATTTTTATATTTTTTATTTTTATTCTTCAAATCATGCCATGTTTTGCAGAGACGATTTATCTGCAAGCGAAAGAATATTTAGATGTGCGATCCGGTCAGATGATTCAACCCGGCAATGTGTTAATTGAAAATGGGAAAATTATTGCAATTAATCCTATTAATGTTCCTGCCAGTGTCATTCACATCAAAAAACCGGAACTCATTTTATTACCCGGATTAATGGATATGCATGTCCATTTATCTGTGAATTATGGTCCGCAATTTGCGCTTCAAATGGTGCAAGAAGATGCTGCTATGTCCACTGTGCGCGGTGTAAAAAATGCTGAAATATTATTAAAAGCTGGATTTACCACCGTCAGAAATTTAGGTGTTTCATCGGGTGAAAGTTTTGTGGACGTCGCCCTCGCAAAGGCAAGCGAATCGGGTTGGATTCAGGCGCCGCATATCATACCCGCAGGGCATGCTTTAAGCTCGACAGGCGGACATTTAGATCCTGATATGTTTGGTAGTTATGCGCCAAATGTATTGTCCGTAAGCTATCGGACCGGTGTTGCAGATGGTGTGGATGAAGTGATTAAAGCGGTTCGTTATCAAATTAAACATGGCGCCAAAGTCATTAAAATGGCTGCAACTGCCGGTGCCCTTTCTTTCGATGAAAGCGTGGGTGCGCAGCAATACAGTGATGAAGAGTTGAAAGCTATTGTGTCGGAAGCAAATCTACATCATGTCTTTGTTGCGGCACACGCACATGGTACTCAAGGTATCAATGCAGCGATTAAAGCAGGTGTACGGTCTATTGAGCATGGTACGATGATAAACGACGAAAGTATTCGTTTGATGAAACAATATGGCACTTATCTCGTTCCAACGGCTTATTTATCGGATAGACCAAAGCAGAAATATATAAATTCTGCCATTGAAAGCAAAGCAGAGTATTTACGTCCATTTGCCGTTCAAAGTTTACAAAAAGCCATTTATGCACATGTCAAAATTGCGTTTGGGACCGACTCAGGGGTATTCCCCCATGGTGAAAATGCAAAAGAATTTGCAACACTTGTGAAACGCGGTATGCAGCCCATAGAGGCAATACGCACAGCAACTATCAACTCAGCAGAAATGATGGAAATTCAAGATCGCGGACAGATTAAGACGGGGTATCATGCGGATATTATAGGTGTTGTCGAGAATCCATTAAAAAATATCAAAACATTAGAAAATGTCGTTTTTGTCATGAAAGACGGTAAAGTAATTAAAGATTAGTTTCACCGCACGAAAAGTGAAGCCCATCCTTTGCCACCCTGCGGGGTGACACATGCGTCGATCCCTCAGGGTGGCACTCCATTTGTTTTATAAAGCAGGCCGTGCGTTGGCGCGCGGCTCTTCCGCCTTTGCTAAATCTTGATTATATATTTTCATAAGATCTAATGCAGATTTTTGCTCTTCAGCTAAGCATTTTCGTGTAGTGGGATTGTCTATTTTAGAAAGTGCATTTTGGATAAATAAGTGCAATTTTTTTGTTGTTTCTTCTTGTAAATCATCTTTCTTAATTTTTTCAAAACAATCATCAAAAAGCATTTTGATTTTTTTATGTAGAGGATGTTCGCGAAGTATAGTTCTAATTAAATGTATACGTTCATTTTCATCATCCGAAAAGCCTATTTCTTTTAAAGTGTAAGATAATTTTCTGATTTCATCAATATTTTTATTGGCTAATTCAATAGCTGATATAATGGTTGGATTTTTTTCTATTTTTGTAAGTTCTTCTTCAATAAAATCAAGTTGTTCTTTGCTTTTTGTGAGTAATTTCTCGATCAAGGGTTCCGGTAGTTTTGCTTCTTGATACATATTTTTTGCAGATTGAAAATAGCTTTCAATTTCTTCAGGCGTGAATTTTCTTAACATATTATTCCCTTTTATTTATAAAAAATCTAAGTTCTCTTTATAGCAACTCGTTTCTCATCGGCGAATTGTTTAATTCTTAGTTGCATTTCTATCATATCATCTTCTGCCATGATGTTACCACTGGATGATTTGAAAAATGTATGTTGGTTTTTTAGCGCTTTTAGGGTTTCTTCACTTGTTTTTTTTAATGCAATATATTTGGTATATTCAAAAGTGACATAGCTTGCAAGAGATGCTAAAGGAATTGCAATAAACAAGTTTTTGCTTTCTTTGTATGCGAGCCTAAATGCTCCCAATCCCGCGAGACATGTTTTAATAAAAATGCTAGGTAAGTCAGATTTGATCTCATCTAAAGGGTCAAGCATTTTTTATATCCTTATAGAAAAATTTTTTAAAGAGGGGATTTTTGAAAATTGTATAATTCAGTTTGTAATTTTTTTTGGAATTCGTTGGGGTTATCGATATCACGAAAAGGATCGCTTTCGCCGCCAAAGGAGTTTATAAAAATTGTACCATAATTTAATACTTGACCTACTAAACTTTGATTGACAGTAACATTGGCAAGCGCTGCCAATCTTGTATCATTCGTATGGCGTATAAAAAAACCTTCGCGCATCATGACACGTACATTTGTGATGGCAAATTCAGAAACAAAATACATTAGCCATTGATTGATCCCCGTGAGTAGAGCGACAATGAGCGGAAGAATAGCGACTTTTTGGACCATGGGATTACTGTTTGTAAAGAAAAATAAGCTGATGAGGATCCAAAGTACCGGCGCAAGAAAAATAATAAAATTTTTTTTCGTTCGATAAATAATTTTTTCGTTTGGCATGAGGTTTTTTTCAATGAAGCTCATAGTCAGCCTATCCGGTATAATGTGTGTCAATATTATACCATATTAAATTAATGAAGGAAGTTGTTTAGCATACGATGCCCGCTCTTTCACAGCACCATTGGTTAATACAAAGCCTGTTAATTGTTGTTTTTGATCATAAAATAAAGCATACGTATCCGTACCTTTCGTTTCAATTACCCAATTACCTACGGCATCTTTTGGTGGCGGACATACGGCAATAGGATGAGCAGGTGTTTTAACTAAAACGGGCATCGCAGGATATAATACGGGGGTTTTTTCGCCACTCAAGGTTTTTGCAAGTGCTTTTGCACAATTTAATAAAGGCGCAATATAGGGAAGCACATGGCCCTCTACTTCTGCGCAATCGCCGAGCGCATACACATGTTCGCTACTTGTTTCTAAATAGCGATTCACGAGAATGCCGCGGTTCGTTTTTATGTGTGCTTTTTCTGCGATATGGATATGCGGTTTTAAACCAATGGCAGATAATACAAATTCAACTTCTAATTCATTGCCATTTGATAATTCAAGATTGTATCCATGGCTAATTTTATCAATACGATTGGCAACACAGTTGAGGTGAAAAGTAACGCCATTTTGTTCGAGTGCTGTTTGTAAAATTTTTCCTATATCTTCAGGGACTAAAAGATCCAAAGGTGATTTTGCAGGTGCAATGATGTGGACTTTGTAACCTGCATTCGAAAGATCATTCGCGAATTCAGAGCCTATCAATCCCGCACCGAGAATGGCGATGGTTTTTTTATTTTTAATGAATTCTTGGAAAGTGGCATAATGATAAATGTGATTGATCGATAACACGTCGCGAATGCTATCGCCTTTCAATTGTGGTTTAATCACTTCCGCCCCACATGCTAAAACTAAGCTTTGAAAATGCAATAATTCCTCTCGGATTAAAATAGCCTTCGAGGCAAGGTCGATGGTTTCTATGGGACATTTTGTCACAATCGTTGCGTGGAGTTGCATGGCCATGGCTTCTGCATCGGCGGTGATTAAAGAATCCGAGGTTTTACCTTGGGTCAATGCCGTTGAAAGTTGAGGCTTGGGGTAATAATGCCCATCATCAGCCGTGATGAGTGTGAGGGGCGTTTTTTGATCAATACGGCGGAGTTCACGTGCCAGGGTGTAACCCGCAAGCCCTGTGCCTATAATGACGATTGGGAGTTTCATACGATTAGCCTTATAATTAGTGTTTGAGATAAATAATTTGGTAAAAACACCAAATATTTATCTCAAAAATAAAAAAATATCCATTGTCTATAAAAGCCAAACAATAATAATATATCATTTTCTAGTATTTTGTTGTTTATATTTTTAAAATTGATCAAAGTAAATGAAACATGAGGATTGCATTTTAGATAAGTCTTTTGGTTGCTTTTTACCAAAAGACTTATTTAAAACTATAAAGATGATTGAAGAACTGAACGCCTATTGGTATAAAAAGTTAAATTTTGATACCCCTTTGAAGGAAAAACACTGGCTTATCCATGCCGGTTCTTTTATGCAGCGTTTAAGAGTACATGGTATTCGGGATGCGCGTATTCAGGTATTAGAACAATCTTGGCAATTACCCCACTTTTCAGAACGAAAACTGTTAAACTTAAATTTTCGAAGTTTTGTTTTGGTGCGAGAAGTGTTGATTTTAAGTGAAAAAAAAATTTGGATGTATGCGCGTACGATTATTCCAAAGTCGTTCTTAAAGGGAGAGTATCAACAATTGGCACACTTAAAAACGCGAGCGCTGGGTGCAGTTCTATTTAAAAATAAAAAAATCAAGCGAAGTGGTTTTGAATTTATGTGTCTTAAAACGGGAATGACTTTACATGAAAAAGTGAGAAAATATTTCGATCAAGAAAAGCTTTGGGCTCGACGGTCATTATTTTCGAATGATGCGACATCTTTACTTTTAATGGAGGTATTTACATCAAATACATTAAATTTATAAATATGAAACGTACCTATCTACCCCCTTTGAAAAAGGGGGTCGCCATGCGTTTTTTGCATGGCGGGGGGATTTTACAGCTCAAAAAATCCCCCCGTCTCGCGGTGCTCGTCGACCCCCTTTTTCAAAGGGGGTGAATAGTTACTATGAAACAATATCTGCATCTGATGCGTTTCGATAAGCCGATCGGCATTTATCTTTTATTGTGGCCTTGCATTTGGGCACTCTGGCTTGCGGGAGAGGGTTCCCCATCTGTTTCACTAATTTTTATTTTTTTGACGGGTGTTATTGTGATGCGAGCTGCGGGTTGTGTGATCAATGATATTGCGGATCGGCATATTGATGGTTATGTGGAAAGGACCAAAGAAAGACCTTTGGCTGCTAAAAAAATTTCTCTCAAAAAAGCATTCCTCCTCTTATTTTTTTTATTGTTTTTTGCTTTGCTGTTATTACTTTCTTTAAATGCATTGGCTATTCAATTAGGCATTCTCGGTGCTTTATTTACGATGGTGTATCCTTATTTGAAGCGCATCACACATTTGCCGCAAGTGGGATTAGGGGTTGCTTTTTCATGGAGTATTCCGATGGCATTTGCAGCGATTCTAAATACCGTACCGCCCAAAGCCTGGTTTTTATTTGTCTCTGCATTATTGTGGCCGATTATTTATGATACGCAATATGCGATGACGGATCGTATCGATGATATCAAAGTGGGGGTAAAATCAACGGCCATTCTTTTTGGCCGCTTTGATGTCATGATAATCGCTATTTTACAAATGATTTTTTTCATATTACTGCTTTTGAATGGGTTTTTATTTCAGTTAAAATATAGTTATTTTTTGAGTGTATTTGTCGCAGGACTATTGTTTATTTATCAACTGTATCTTATCAAAGATCGCACGAGAGAAAATTGTTTTAAAGCATTTTTGAATCATCAATATGTAGGATTCATTATTTTTTTAGGTATCTTTTTGAGTTATGCATCATGAAAATTGTCGCGGATGAAGATATTCCTTTAATTAAATATTATTTTGGTGATACCGTTTTAAAACCCGGGCGAGAAATCACACAAAAAGATTTAATCGATGCCGATATCCTTTTGGTCCGTGCAGTGACTCCCGTTAATCAAGCTTTATTAGAAGGTACGAAAGTCAAATTTGTGGGAACAACGACAACGGGTATTGATCATTTAGATACTGAATTTCTTGATCACGCGGGCATTCTCTATGCATCGGCTTTCAGTTGTAATGCAGATGCTGTCGCTGAATATGTGATATGTACGATTGCGCGTTTACAAACTTTGGGGTTTTTAACGGGAAAAAAACCGCGTGCCGCTGTGATTGGTGTTGGGAATACCGGTCGACGCGTCGTTCAAAAACTAAAATTATTAGGATTCAATGTTGTCGTATGTGACCCACCGCGCGCGATGTTAGATGAAAATTTTATTTCGTGCCCGTTAGATGAAATCCATGATGTGGATCTTGTGACATTACATACACCTTTAACAAAAGAAGGTTTATACCCGACGTATCATCTCATCAATAAAGATTTTTTAACCAGACAAAAAAAACAGTGTATTTTAATGAATACAAGCCGGGGATCGGTGATTTCTTCTTCCGATTTAAAATTATATGGTGAACATTTAGTGTGGTGTTTGGATGTGTGGGAAAATGAGCCTGAGATTGATGTTGAAATTATGGCGCGTGCATTGCTTGCAACACCACATATTGCAGGTTATACCGTTGAATCAAAATATCGGGCGGTTGCCATGGTATATGATGCAGCCTATAAATTGAATCTTCTTAAAAATGCCCATATTCCGTTATTTAAGATGCCAAAAACAAAGTTTTCTTTTGAGAATAAAACCGTTGATTGGCGAGAAGTCGTTCTGAAAGTTTATGATCCCGCATCTACAACGAAATTAATGAAATCCAAAATGATTGATGGGAATGCATTTGATGTTTTACGGAAAAATTTTCAAGAACGGCACGAGTTTGGATATATAGAATTGCGGGATTTGAATCTTAAAAACGAAGATCAACGTATTATCCAAGCACTTTTTATATCACACTGATTTATATAGCATTTACAGCCCGTTTTTTGTGGCGCTTTCGGGTTCCCTTATTAGAGAGTTCACCCTATTTTAGTAAAGACTATCTGGAAAAACCCATCATCGATGATAAAGAGCAGCCTTGTACTTTAGCGCAATTAGCTGCGAAAAATAATCATTATCCTATTTTACTTAAATTACAAGAGCGTGGTGTTAGTCTCGATTCTATAGTACCAATCATAAATGAAGAAACAGTTGAAAAATGCCTAAAAAAACTAGAGGCTGAGCATTTTTATAAAGAACATTTAAGTAACAAAAAAGAGTTTACTCAACACGAATTATCCTATAGAGGAAAAGGCTTTGAATCTCTGATAAATGATATAGATCAAAAAGTTAATCTTCTCAATTGGACAAAAAAAAGACATTGGGGTGATATATTATTACAGACATTCTTAAGTTGCATGAAGGCATTCACCCCATCTAGAACCTCATATTCCTTACACAAATATCGGTAACAACTCCATACTGCATTTTGTAATCGATTATTGTTATAAAACAGGCAATAACGCCGCGCTTCGCGCATTATTAGAAATGAAAAACATTCAGATCGTAATTAATAAGACCGATGACAAGGGATGGTTACCTGCTGATAAAGCGATACGCGACAAAGATATACTGAAATTATTAGTCGATCATGGAGCCCAAAACAATTGTAGATATGAGCGACTAAAATTTATTGACGAGGAAGAACATTTTAATTTAATTTTCAAATCACATAAAGACCCTAAAGAGCTAATTGAATCTGCTTTCAGGAATAACGATTTCAATTTCTTTGAAAAATTAAATATATGCCATGAAGGAATGGGTAATTCCTTTTATCATACGAGGATAATAAACCCGGAAACCAAGCAAGTTCTCGCAGCTTTCTCTCCAACCGAAATTAAAGACCTGAAAGCTACAATAAAACGATATGATGGATATGCATCACGCTATTTCTCTGAAGAACAAAAGAAAAATTATGCTGCTTTACTAGCCAACACCTTTTGCAAAATCAACGACGAGCAATCATCCAATAGTTCAGCATTAGAAATATTGACTCAATCACCCTATTTTACACCTAACGCGATCGTAACACATAATACTCAATCAAAAACTCTACTTTATACTATAATCTATACTTGTAGTAAACGCTCCGTACTTGAAATGCTATTAGAACACAAAGACATTCAGGCTGCCATCAACCAACCTGACCAAGCGACCCAGCACTTACCAGCCGATTTAGCAATAGGTTCTCATATCTCTTTACTAAAAATGTTAATCGACAAAGGAGCAAAAAATACCGCTAACTATAAAAAATTATTACTCTGCATCCACGACAAAGAACGTCTTCGCTTAATCCTAAAA
>JABDEF010000042.1 GCA_013287235.1 Gammaproteobacteria bacterium | reverse complement strand
GAAAATCGACTGAGACCCATCCAAGGCATAAAGATTGGCGCCGTGAGCAAGCAAAGATTTTAATCTAGCAATATCGCCATTTTTTATTGCAGAGTGTAATGCATTATTCGAATTGTCTTTTTTTTCTCGGCCAAACATTGTGCATCCTGAAAGCAAAAAAATATAATAATTGTTTTTATTATATACTATATTTGAATTTAAAATCAATATTTTTGCATTTAAAGGCCAATGGGATGGGATAATCCGCAGTGGCATGAAAAATAAAATCAGACTTGAATTTAGTCTAAATTTATATTGATTTAGATTGAAATTTAGTCTAAAATTTAAAATATGAAGACAATATTTAAAGAGCTCTTGTTAGAATTTCAAGAATCCTCTATTCCAGAGATTATTCAGCGTCTTATCGATATTCCGGATATCCCAAAAGAAGTACGAAAAGCGCAAGTTTTTATTGGAATGCGGCGAGTGGGTAAAACTTATTTGATGTACCAACATATGCATAAAATGTTGAAAAGCGGGTTGTCTAAAGAAAAAATGCTCTATATTAATTTTGAAGATGATCGATTGATTGGATTTAAGGTGCAGGATTTTCAAATCATTTTGGATGTGTATTACGAATATTTTCCCAATAACATCTCTTCTGATGATGTTATTTTTTATTTTGATGAAATCCAAAACATCGATGGATGGGATAAATTTATTCGACGTTTGATTGATAAAGAAAAAATCCGTATTTTTATTACGGGCTCATCTGCAAAAATGCTAAGTAAGGAAATTGCCACCAGCTTACGTGGTAGATGTTTTATTCAAGAAGTTTTTCCTTTGAGTTTTGTCGAATATTTAAATTATTTAAATGTTAATCCAGTGGATCACTTGACTGGGAAAAAACAATCAATATTAAAGCATCATTGCCAAGTATATTTACGAAATGGTGGTTTTCCTGAAACACTATCCTTGGGAGACAGTTTGCGTTATCAGACCGTACAGTCTTATATCAACACGGCCGTTTTCCGTGATGTGATTGATCGTCATGAGATATCGCAGCCGCATATGGTTAAACTTTTTTTATTACATTGTTTGCAAAATATCGCGTCCTCTTTAAGTATTACGAAAATTTATAAAACATTAAAATCTCGCGGTGAAACACTGAGTCGCGGTAGTTTATATGCTTACTTAGATTATTTTGAAGACGCTTATTTATTGTATAAAGTGCCTTTATTTGATTTTTCAACGCGGAAGCGTCAGGTGAATCCAAGCAAAATTTATTGCACAGATTCTGCGGTTATCATGGCTTATTCTATGAAGCCTGAAATGGAATATGGTACTTGTTTGGAAAATGCAGTATTTTTATATCTTCGGAAACAAAATAATGAAAATATTTTTTATTATAAAACGCAATCTGGGAAAGAAGTCAATTTTGTGACACAAGCACTGAATGGCAAAATTGCTTTGTATCAAGTTTCTCTGGATCTTCAAGATGAAAAAACAAAACAGCGTGAGATATCTGCTTTAATAGAAGCATCAAAAGAATTGGGGTTGAAAAATGCTTCTGTGATTACAATAGATGATAGTGATACGATAGAAATAGATGATCTCACCATAGAAGTTATTCCTTACTGGGCATGGGCATCTGTTTGACATTTATTGAATAATGCGTTTAAATATTTTGAGAAAATAATGGATTGAAAAAAGGAAAAACAATGTTAGTTCGTAATAATGAAATGATTGCTTCACCAGAAATTTATTTAATGGTGATGGCGCAAATGATGAAACTCGCGACGGAATATCAAGAACAAACGGAGCGGTACACGAAAGAGGTACAAAAAGAGAATAGGGCATCTTATAAAAATCATTCTCGAATATTTAAGCATCCGCATCACAATAAAAATCATCACAGAGTGCATCAACCGCAAACGGGAAAGCATAGAAGACATATCTAAGTACATATATTATGAATTACATCAAGACATTATGGAGGCCGCACGACGAGAAAGAAGATTAAAGAATTGGTGTAGAAAATGGAAGTTGAATATTATTGAACAATTTAATCCTGCGTGGCGAGATTTATATGATGAAATCTGCCGCTGACTGGATCCCGCGGACAAGCCGCGGGACGACGAAGTAATCTGAGAAGCTCTGTCATTCCCGCCTTCCCGGGAATGACAAAAAACTGCGAGATCATATGTTTTTCTTTTTCCCACGCAACAATGCCGCTTCCAGATACGCTTTTTTATCTTCAATCGCAGGCGGTGCCAAATTTTCCTCGCGTAATCTTTTTTGTCTTGCGTTAAAACGCTTTCTAAATACATCCTTTTTATCTTGAGAAGATGGCGCGGGAATCATATCAATACAATCCACCGGACAAGGGGCGACACACAATTCACATCCCGTACATTCATCAATAATCACGGTGTGCATTGTTTTCGCACTTCCTAAAATCGCATCGACCGGACACGCTTGAATGCATTTGGTGCAGCCTATGCATTCATCTTCTCGAATGACGGCTAAAAGCGATGGTTTTGCTTTTTTTTCCATGTCAGGCATATAAGGCGTCGGATCGATCTCTAATAAATCACCTAATGCTTTTAACCCAGTGACACCGCCGGGAGGGCAGAGATGAATGGGCGCATGCGCATGCAAAAGCGCTTTCGCATACGGAAGACATCCCGCATAGCCGCATAAACCGCATTGGGTTTGCGGTAAAAGCGCATCAATCTCTTCAACCGTTATTTTGTGCATGTTGCAAAGCTTCTTTTTTTAATGCATCGATATCCGTTTTTTCTAAGCGTTTGAGAAGTGGCGTAAAAATTTGGATGGTGTGGTCCAATAAAGGTTGATGACGATCTTCAAAGTGTAGTTCCGGAATATTTAAAAATGCTTCGATTTTTTTTGCAGTATCTGGTAACACAGGTTTTAAATAAATCGTCAATAAACGAAATAAATTGAGTGCCATGGTGCATACGGCATGTACTTCTTCTTTATTTTGAGGATCTTTGATACTCGCCCAAGGTTTTTTTGCATCGACATATTGATTCGCAAGATCAGCAAGACCCATGATTTCTCGAATGGCAACACTAAATTCTCGATTTTTATATTTTTCTGAAATCGATGCACTTTTATCGACAAATGTTTTAAATAATTCAGGTTCGAGAAGTGCTTTTGATAATTGATTGTCAAAATATTTATGGATGAAACTCGCAGAGCGACTGGCGATATTAATATATTTCCCGACTAAATCGGCATTCACGCGCTGCATAAAATCCTCAAAACTGATATCTAAATCTTCAATGCGTTCATTTAATTTTGTTGCGAGATAATAACGTAAATATTCGGGATTTAAGTGATTAAGATAGGTGCGCGCTTTGATAAAAGTCCCGCGCGATTTTGACATTTTCTGTCCGTCGACGGTGAGAAATCCGTGACAAAAAACCGCTGTTGGCATGCGAAAATTGGCCCCTTGCAAAAGCGCTGGCCAAAAGAGTGTGTGAAAATACATGATATCTTTACCAATAAATTGATAAAGATCAAACGTGCTTTCTTTCCCCCAATAAGCGTCAAAATCTAAATCCGATCGACGCTTTTGTAAATTCACAAAACTCGCCATATATCCCATCGGTGCATCAAACCATACATAAAAATATTTATGCGATTCTCCTGGAATATTAAAACCAAAATACGGTGCATCACGGGAAATATCCCACTCGCGTAATCCCATCTCAAACCACTCATCCAATTTGTGAATGACTTGACTCTGTAATGTTTGCTTATGCATCCATTGTTTTAATAAATCCGTATAATTTTGGAGTTTAAAAAAGTAATGTTCAGATTCTTTTTCAATCGGTTTCGCACCGGAAAGTGTCGAATAGGGATTTTTTAATTCTGTCGGAGCATAGGTTGCGCCACACACTTCACAACTATCCCCATATTGATCTTTCGCCCCGCATCGTGGACACTCGCCTTTGATGTAGCGATCAGGGAGAAACATATTTTTTTCAGGATCGTAGGCTTGTTTAATGGTGTGTTTGCTGATATTCCCTTTTTTAAGATGCCGTTCATAAAACGTTTCAACGAGTGTGTGATTTTCTTTCGAGTGTGTCGTGTAATAATTATCTAGATCGATCCAGAAATCTTTTAAATCTCTTTCTTGGTTTTCTTTGACTTCATCAATTAATTTTTCAGGTGAGATATTCAATTTTTCTGCTTGAATCATGATGGGTGTGCCATGACCATCGCATCCACAAATAAATAAACATTGCGTTTCAGGTTGCATTTTTTGAAAACGGACCCAAATATCCGTTTGAATCATACCGACTAAATGGCCAAGGTGTAATGACCCATTGGCATAGGGTAGCGCATAAGTGACAAGCATTTTTTGAGGCATAGGGTTCTCGAGCAAAAGCCTGGATTATACCAGTCCCGTGATGCTTTTACACGGGATCCCTTGCCCGAGAACTCGGGCAAGGGGTCCCGTCTAAAAGCATGACGGGACGACGGATGTCAGCTCTCATTAGAAATCCCATGCTTTTTTAATATTTCACGCAATGCCTTAAGACCATTCATTTGGATTTGACGGACCCGTTCACGAGTAAGGCCGATGGCTTTTCCTACCTCTTCTAAGGTTTCTCGGTCGTAACCCAGTAGCCCAAAGCGGCGGCAAAGTACTTCACGCTGTTTATCATTCAGCTCGACGATGCATTCTTCCAGATGCTGGCTGAAGCGTTCGTCCGTGACTAATTCCGCAGGATCTGATTTATGCTGATCCGCGAGAACATCTACGAGCGGTCTTCCTATACTTGTTTCTGCTCCTATGAGTGAATCTAAAGAAATCATGTATTCATTTAATTGCAGCATTTCCTTCACATCTTCAACCGGTCGTTGCAATTTATCCGCAATTTCTTGATGGCTGGGTTCACGGTTGGATGTTCGCATCAGATCGCGAATCATCGATAAATACATATTTAATTCCCGAATGACATGGATGGGTAAACGAATCGTTCGGCTTTGATTCATGATTGCACGTTCGATGGTTTGTCGTATCCACCAAGTCGCATAGGTAGAAAATCGAAATCCCCGTTCAGGATCAAATTTTTCAACTGCGCGTAATAAACCTAAATTGCCTTCTTCAATCAAGTCAAGAAATTCTAAACCGCGTTTGTAATATCGACGTGCAATTTTAACGACTAATCGTAAATTACTTTCTATCATTTTTTTGCGGGCTTCAGAATCCCCTTTTTGAATGCGGCGTGCAAGTTCGATTTCTTCTTCTGCGGTTAATAAAGGAGAATAACCAATTTCATTAAGATATATTTGTGTGGGATCATGCGCATCTTTGGTTTTCTGGTAAGCCTTTTTTTTTCAGAGAAGATTTGGCTTCATGTGGGTTATCAGGAAGTAATTTTTCTTTTTTTTTCTAATTCTTTGATAAATGAATCGTTATCGTCATCATTTTTTTTTGCCATAGAATTCCTTTTCATGATTCGGAAATTGTCATGCCAGCGAAAGCTGGCATCCAGTATGGGCCGCGCTGGATGCCAGCTTTCGCTGGCATGACATGGGCTATTTCATTTCGCGACACCAATTACAACATTATATTAACTTTTCCTTGCCAAATACATTGCAGGATTCTCCGGTTGACCATTTTTTCTGATTTCGAAATGTAACATGACACGTGTTGTACCTGTATCACCCATTTCGGCTATTTTTTGCCCGGCTGTAACCCTGTCACCATCTTTCACAAAGATTTTTCGATTATGGGCATAGGCAGATAAGTACGCGCTGTTGTGTTTTATAATAATTAAATTGCCATAACCACGAAGTCCACGTCCACTGTACACGACTTTTCCCGTCGCTGTTGCAAAAATGGGATCACCGACCTGGCCGCCGACGTTGATACCTTTGTTGAGTGGACCAAATTTGGCGATGATGGGTCCGTAGGCTGGCGTATACCATTGTTTGACTGCTACTGTGGGTTCTTTTTCTACGTTTTCTCGGACGAGCGTAGGCTTTTTGGGAGGTGTGGGTAGTGTCACCGGTACAATAGGTTGAGCAGGTGGAATGGGTATAACGGGTTTTTTTTGAACGAGATAAATATTTTGACCTTCATTGATATGATAGGGTGGTGCAATATGATTGATATTTGCAAGATCACGATAATCTAGCCCATAACGCCAAGCGATCGAATACAGTGTTTCATCAAAACCTACGCGATGCGCGCCTTTCGGAGGTATGGATTCAATCGTGCTGATTTCAACGACAGGTGCATAATTACCTGTTTCTTCTAGACACGCGCTCATCGTCATAAAAAGACAAATCAATAAAAATACTCTGACGATCATATACTATCCTATATTGAGCGCTTGTATCCATCCTGAAAGTTGTTCAAATACTTCGTAGTGTGTTAAATCAAGATGTAAGGGAGTGATAGAAATATAACCAGAATTCACTGCATGGAAGTCTGTGCCAGGTCCTGCATCTTCCTCGGGTCCTGGTTGTCCAATCCAATAAATACGGCGACCTCTAGGGTCCACCGTTTTAATGGTGGGCTCTGCAATATGACGAGTGCCGAGTCGTGTGACTTGAATGCCGCGTACGTCTAATAAAGGAAGATCTGGCACATTCACATTTAAAATCGTATGTTGCGGTAAGGGGTCGTTTTTTAGGCGCGTAACGAGTAATCGCGCAATTTCAGCGGCAGTTTCATAATGCATGCATTTAGGTCCTGCAAGCGAGACCGCAAGAGAGGATATTCCTAAGAATCGACCTTCCATTGCAGCAGCGACAGTCCCTGAATAGAGAACATCATCCGATAGATTCGACCCTTCATTGATACCAGACACCACCATATCGGGCATGTCTTTTAATAATCCTGTGAGTGCCAAGTGTACACAGTCAGTGGGTGTTCCATTCACACTATAAAAACTATTCTCGGCAAGTGTAACCCGTAAAGGATTTACCAGAGAAAGGGAATTACTTGCTCCACTACGATTGCGGTCTGGGGCGACGACAGTAATATCGGCAATGGTTTTCAAATGTTTCGCTAAAATGGCTAAACCCGGTGCTAAAAATCCATCATCATTACTTAATAAAATCTTCATTATCATCCTTCATCAACAACTTGATAAAATGTCTCACCTTGTTTAATCATACCTAAATCATGACGTGCCCGCGATTCAATTGAACTTTCATTTTCTTGCAATAATTCAATTTGACGCGCCAAATCCTCATTATATTTTTTGAGTTCTGCATTTTTTTCCATTTGGGAGGCTAATTTTTTTTTTAAGTGAAGCATATCGACAACGCCACCTGTATCAAACCATAATCGATACTGGAGGAATAATAACAGCAGAATTAAAAGGATCGGTAACAATTTAAATTGCTGGAGTTGCATAAGTTGATCGTCCTAGATTCTCTGCACTAATATATAATAATCGATTATATTTTGCGATACGGTCCGTTCGACAAAGTGATCCTGTTTTGATTTGCCCTGCACTTGTCGCCACACTTAAATCTGCAATGGTGGTATCCTCTGTTTCACCGGATCGGTGTGAAATAATGGTATTGTAACCTGCTTTTTTTGCCATCTGAATGGCTTTGAGTGTTTCTGTTAAGGTTCCGATTTGGTTAGGTTTAATTAAAATGGCATTTGCAATTTTTTCTTTGATCCCTTTTTGCAGAATTTCTGTGTTTGTGACAAATAAATCATCCCCGACCAATTGAATCTTTTTCCCTAAACGTTCTGTTAAAATTCGCCATCCCTCCCAATCATCTTCGGCCATACCATCTTCGATACTGATGATAGGGTAATGCTTTGTTAAGTGTTCAAGATAATCTGTCATTTCCTGTGCATTGAATATTTTATTTTCACCTTGTAAATGATATTTTCCTTGCTTGTAAAATTCATTACTTGCGACATCAAGGCCGAGAGCTATGTCACTACCCACTTTATATCCTGCGAGTTGTATGGCTTCTAAAATCAAATCCAAAGCCATTTCGTGACTGCTTAACTGAGGGGCAAAGCCACCTTCATCTCCCACATTCGTGTTTAATTTTTTTTGATGTAATACGTGTTTTAAATGATGGAAAACTTCTGCGCCATATCGTACTGCATCCTCAAAGGTTTTTGCACCCTTAGGTATGATCATGAATTCTTGAATATCGAGATTATTATCCGCGTGTACACCGCCATTGATGATATTCATGAGTGGAACGGGTAATAGGTATGATCCCTGTTTTTCACCGAGATATTGATAGAGCGGTAAATGTTTAAAAGCGGCTGCCGCTTTTGCAACCGCGAGCGAAACGGCTAAAATCGCGTTCGCGCCGAGTCGTTCTTTATTGTTTGTGCCGTCTAAGGCAATCAATTTTTCATCAATCTCCGCTTGATGCTCTGCATTTAAGCCTTTTAAAGCAGGTGCAATCTCCTGATTGACGGCATCGACGGCTTTTAATACTCCTTTTCCTAAATAACGTTTTTTATCTTTATCACGCAATTCTAAGGCTTCGCGTGAACCCGTCGAGGCGCCAGAGGGGGATGCAGCCGAGCCTTTTATGCCATTTTCTAATGTGACTTCGGCAAAAACGGTTGGATTTCCACGGGAATCTAAAATTTCTAATGCTTTGATTGCTTTAATGTGAGACATTTTTTATCCTTTTAAATGTGTAAAACGGTTTTCACAAATGGTATAGTCAATTTACGTTGGGCTGCGAGAGATATTTTATCTAATGCATCCAGTGCTGCAAATAAGGTAGACATATGGCGCGGGCAATGATTCAGTATAAATTTTCCCACCTCTTTAGAAAGCATCATGCCGCGACGTTCTGCACGCATGATGAGCACTTGTAACTTTTCTTTATCCGAGAGAGGATGCAGTTGAAAGACGATTCCCCAAACTAAACGCGACAAGACATCCGGTAGATGTAATCCTAAAGATTTAGGTGCAACGGCGGCGGTCACAATGAGCCGCCCACCCGTATCGTGAATTCGGTTATACAGATGAAAAAAAGCTTCTTCCCAAGCGATGTTACCCACAATGCGTTGAATATCATCTACACAAACCATATCCAAGCCTTCCAGACCTTCAAAAATTTCCGGTGTTAAATCGTTTAAATGCGCAAGCGGTATATAAACCGCGGTTTTATTACACTGATACGCTTCATGCACGGAAGCTTGCAGTAAGTGCGTACAACCAAGGCCACCACTTCCATAAAAATAAATCACTTTTTCACCGATACCTCGAGCAGCATTTTTCAATGCGATAAGAAGGTGCGTGTTTTTCCCCGGATAAAAATTCGCGAATGTGGCATCGTCTTTAAGACCTACACCTAATGTCAGTTGTTTCGTCATTTTACTTATAAAGTGTGCTTTCATGATACCGGTCAATTAAAAAACGTAACCATACCATGATCACTGCTGCGACAGGTAATGCTAATAAAACACCAAAAAATCCAAATAAACTACCGAAAGCTAAAATCGCAAAAATAACGGCGACCGGATGTAATCCAATGCGGTCTCCAAGCAGGTAAGGCGTCACAAAAAAACTCTCTATGACTTGGCCGATCGCAAACAATATCCAAACCATGAAAACAGGCGTGAAAGAGCCAAATTGTACATATGCCGCAATACTGGCAGTTGTGATTCCCACAACAATGCCTAGATAAGGTACGATACTAATAATGCCTAAGATAATACCGAGAATGATGCCGATATTTAATCCGATAAGCGTAAACCCAATCGAATAAAATACCGCAATAAATAACATCACCAATAGTTGTCCCCGGAAAAAAGCACCCAGCACTTGGTTACATTGCAAAGTGAGGTTTATCACGGTTGGGGCCATTTTTTTTGGGAGTAAACTTTTGATGCCTTCGATTAATTTTTTCCAGTCACACAGCAAGTAAAAAGCAACCACAGGGATTAAAATGAGATTGAGGGTCCATTCTAAAATCAAAAAACCAGAATGAATAATCGTATTTAATAAAACGCCGACATAACTGCCCGCGGTGGTCCAGTGTTCGCCTAAGGTTTTTTTGATGACGTCTACATTAATGAGTTCTTGTTTGCCGAAGTAATTGGAGGCCATTGGTAAAAGGGTTTGTTGGAGCCAATCAATGATGCGAGGAATGACTTGGATTAAGGTATTGATCTGACTTTGAATCAGCGGAATAAGCAATATGATCAATAAAAATAAAATGAAAAACATGAAAATAAAAACAATCACCACGGAAAGCGTACGAGGAATATGTAGGCGCATGCATTGGTTAACGAGAGGGTTCACGAGATATGCCAATAAGGCGCCTAGTAAAAAAGGTGTTAATATGGGTGCCAAAAGGTAGCATAGAACGCTTAAGATGATTGCGATCAATAAATAAAAAAATGTGTTCCAAGTTGTCATGGATGGTTCCTAGTCTCAACGTCGTCCCGTGATGCTCCTACACGGGACCCCTTGCCCGAGAACTCCAGCAAGAGATCCCGTGTAAAAGCATCACGGGACGACGTGTAACAATTACAAGTGTAGCAATTATAAAAGAGAATTTCTTAGTAATCGATAGCCTATTGCAGCAAAAAAGTTTATTATTTATTCAATTTGAATAAATAATATTTTGCTCACATTCAGATCTATAGATTTTCTCTCCAAGATATACTATATTAATCAATGAAGAGCTGTCTGTAATACTTAACCAAAGGAGGCAGCAGTACTGCTGAGACGTATGCTAATAAAATCTCAACTTATTGCCGAAATCAGTAAAAAATTATCTCATCTCCCCGAGAAAGACATCGCACTCAGCATTAATAGTATTATCGAACAAATGAGCGATGTGCTAAGCAACGGTGGGCGTATCGAAATCCGTGGCTTTGGTAGTTTTAGCTTGCACTATCGTCCTCCACGTAAAGCGCACAATCCCAAAACCGGCGAAAAGCTCATCACTGAGCCCAAGTACGCCGTTCATTTCAAGCCCGGCAAAGAACTTCGCGAACAAGTCAATGCCAGTCGTCATATTCCGCTTAAGGAAACGTTAGGGGATGCGGATGAGGGTGAGGAGTAGAGTAAAAATCTCCCCGCCTCGCTACGCTCGTCGACCCCCTTTTTCAAAGGGGGTCGACGAGCGTAGCGAGGCGGGGGGATTTTTTATGCAATCGGTAAGGTGACCCCTGTCTGTCCTTGATACTTCCCCTGTCTATCTTTGTAAGACGTCAAACACTCTTCATCGGACGCTAAAAAAAGCATTTGCGCAACGCCTTCATTGGCATAGATTTTAGCGGGAAGAGGGGTCGTATTTGAAAATTCAAGCGTAATATGACCTTCCCATTCCGGTTCAAGCGGGGTTACATTCACAATGATACCGCAGCGTGCATAAGTGGATTTCCCCACACAAATCACTAACACATTTCGCGGAATACGAAAATATTCAATACTGCGGGCAAGTGCAAAAGAATTCGGCGGAATAATACAAACATCGGATGTCACATCTACAAAACTGGATGCGCAGAAGTTCTTAGGATCCACAATCGCAGAATTAATATTCGTGAATACTTTAAATTCATTTGCACAGCGAACATCATAACCATAACTTGATGTGCCGTGAGAAATAATTTTACCCGAATCGCTTTTACGGACTTGCTCGGGTTCAAAAGGGGAAATCATGGCATGGTTTTCAGCCATCTGACGGATCCATTTATCGGCTTTAATACTCATTGTTTGTTCCTTTTAGTCGTTTTGAATGGTGATGTGTGGAAACTTAACCAAAGATTCTTTTTCCCGCAATAAAAGTTTTTCCATCACTTTTTTTGCAATTTTACGATAAATGGTTGCGTTATGGCTCTTGGGATTTGCTGAGACTGTGGGGTTACCGCTATCGGTTTGTTCGCGAATTTTAATGTCGAGCGGAAGCGAACCCAGTAATTCCAGGGCGTATTTTTCCGCTAAAAGCTTGCCGCCGCCTTCACCAAAGATGGCTTCTTCATGCTGGCATTTGGGACAAATATGCACGCTCATATTTTCAACCACACCGAGAATGGGTACATGCACTTTTTGAAACATTTCCGATGCACGTTTCGCATCGAGTAATGCCAAATCCTGTGGTGTTGTGACAATGATTGCGCCATCCACCGGAATTTTTTGCGCGAGCGTCAGTTGAATGTCGCCGGTCCCCGGGGGTAAATCAATGATTAAGTAGTCCAAATTATCCCAATGCGTATCATGCAATAACTGTTGCAATGCCATGCTAACCATAGGGCCTCGCCAAACCATAGGCGTATTTTCTTTAATTAAATACCCAATGGACATGGATTGTACGCCATGCGCTATGACGGGTTGCACGGTTTTTTGATCTTTAATCTCGGGGGGTGTTTTTACACCAAGCATGGTCGGTTGACTCGGCCCATAAATATCCGCGTCCAAAATACCCGCGCGAGCGCCTTCTTTGACAAGTGCAATCGCAAGGTTAGCCGCAGTGGTTGATTTTCCCACACCACCTTTTCCAGAGGCAACCGCTACGATGTGTTTGATGTTCGGCATTTTTTGCATGGTCATAGTCATTAAATCTCAAATGTTTTTTCGAGTTTCTTTTCAACAGCAATATGTTTTAATTGTACATATTGCGGCAATCCATTTTTATACGGCGGATAATCTTCACCCTGAATTAAGGGTAATAAATATTCACGGCATTTTTGCGTGATACTAAATCCATCTTCAGAAATGTGATCTCTGGGTAAAGCAACTTCTACATTGGCAACTTTTTCCAACGGGGCTTCCCCTATGGACCAACGATAAGGATGATTAGAGTCGCGCACGATGATGGGCATAACCGCATTTTTACCCGATAAAACGAGATCAATCGCGGCACGGCCGAGCGCATAGGATTGTTCTACATCGGTTTTTGACGCAATGTGTCTTGCGGCACGTTGTAAATAATCGGAAAGCGCCCAATGGTATTTTAATTTTAATTTATCTTTAATGAGCTTTGCG
>JABDEF010000041.1 GCA_013287235.1 Gammaproteobacteria bacterium | reverse complement strand
CGCTTCTGTCACTTCTTCCAAATAAGTCGGCTTTCCGTACGATTGCCACGCATGCACCACACGATGCACTTCATCGTCCCCCACATAAGCACCATGCACCCGAATCGGCACTCCCGTCCCGGGCGGCAAATACAACATATCGCCATTTCCTAATAATTGCTCAGCACCTTGTTGATCCAAAATAGTTCTCGAATCCACCCGTGAAGAAACTTGAAATGCAATACGTGTCGGCACGTTCGCCTTGATGAGACCCGTAATCACATCCACGGAAGGTCTTTGTGTGGCAAGTATTAAATGGATACCAGCAGCACGTGCTTTTTGTGCGATACGCGTCACTAATTCTTCCACTTTTTTACCCACGACCATCATCATGTCCGCTAATTCATCCGCAATGACAACAATCATCGGTAAACTTTGTAATTCTGGTGTTTGATTTGGCATGGCCAATAACCATTCGGGTGTCGGAATGGGATTGCCTTGCTTCATCGCTTCCTGCACTTTGAGATTGTACCCGGCTAAATTTCTCACCCCCAAATGCGACATAAGACGATACCGTCTATCCATTTCGCCCACACACCAACGCAATGCATTCGCCGCATCTTTCATATCCGTAATAACAGGCGTGAGTAAATGCGGAATGCCTTCATAAATGGATAATTCCAGCATTTTAGGATCAATCATGATGAGTCTTAATTGATTTGGTGTTGCTTTGAAAAGCATACTGAGCAACATCGCATTGAGACTCACCGACTTCCCTGAACCCGTCGTCCCTGCGACCAGTAAATGCGGCATTTTGGCAAGATCGACCACCACAGGATATCCCGCAATATCTTTTCCCAATGCTAAACTCAAAGGTGAGCGTGATTGTGCATAACGTTGCGATTCTAAAATTTCACGCAATCCCACAATTTCACGATGTTCATTTGGTAATTCTAAACCGATCACAGATTTACCCGGAATCACTTCCACCACACGCACACTACTCACAGAGAGGGAGCGCGCAATGTCTTTCGCAAGGCCACTGATTTTGCTCACCTTCACACCGGGTGCTAAATCCAATTCAAAACGCGTAATCACGGGTCCCGGATGAACCGCAACGACTTTTGTTTCCACCCCGAAATCCGCTAGCCGCTGCTCGACTAAGGTCGATAATTCTTCAAAAGTCACATTCGAAAAGGCTTTGCCTTCTGACGCGGCTGGTTGATCTAATAATGTGAGAGGCGGCACCGTTCCAGGGGCGACATGAATTATCGGATGTGGTTTTTTTTCGATGATTTTGGGTTTCAACACCCGCACGGGTTCTGTGATTTTCGGTGCGGGTGGTGCCTTTGAAATCATAGGTTCAATAGGTGTTTTTACTTTTGGCATGACTTTGGGTGCGATTTTTCTTTTTTGAAAAAGCGGTTTTATTTTAACTTTCATGGTAGCAAAAAGATTTATTGACGCATGATGTAAAAAATCCATGAAACCTAACCAAGAAAAGCCGGTAAATAATGTGATGCCGATAAATAAAGCTGCTATTAAAAATAAAGCTGCCCCTGTCGTATTTAATACATACGTTAACCCCATCACCACAATATCACCCAATATTCCTCCGCCTGTCACCGAGATATGGATGAGATGGTGTTTTAAATACAATGAAAGAATACCGCAACCGCAAAGAAGAATGAGAAAAAAGCCGATGGTTTTTAAAATGAATTCATTTAATTTAAAGCCTTCTGCTTCACGCATACTCATCCAAGCGGCATAGACGAGCATGGGCGGGAATAGATACGCCAAAAGCCCAAATAAAGAAAGAAAAACATCGGCAAAAAATGCCCCTAACCGTCCGCCTAAATTTAACACTTTATGTCCCGAACCCGTACTTAACCAACCGGGATCGGCACTATGATAACTTGCAAATGAAATGTATAAAAAAACAGCTAATGTGAAAGAGAGAATTAACAACCCTTCACGAAGTCTATGACCCATGTGAAGCGTGATAGACTTTTGCCCTGATTTGTTTTGAGATGCTTGTTTCAATGCTTCCGTATCCTTCTAATCAGTTGTCATGCCAGCATGCTGGCATGACAGAATGTATTCGATTACTATACCATTCCATGAAATTAACCAAAAGTGAGTAAAACGTTTTATGTCGAATACAAAACATCAGCGTCTCATTATTCTAGGTTCAGGTCCCGCAGGATGGACTGCGGCTGTCTATGCCGCACGCGCCAATTTAAAACCGGTGGTCATTATGGGCATGGAACCGGGCGGACAATTAACCACGACGACAGATGTGGATAATTGGCCGGGCGATGTGGAAGGTTTGCAGGGCCCTGCACTCATGGAACGCATGAAAAAACATGCCGAACGTTTTAACACGGAAACCATTCTTGATCAAATTCATTCGGTTGATTTACAAAAATGTCCTTTTGTTTTACAAGGGGAAACCACGTATACCTGCGACGCATTAATTATTGCAACGGGTGCCAGTGCGAAATATTTAGGACTCCCTTCCGAAAAAGCTTTCATGGGAAAAGGTGTTTCAGCTTGTGCTACCTGTGATGGATTTTTTTATCGTAATCAAAAAGTCGCTGTGATAGGCGGCGGGAATACGGCAGTTGAAGAAGCATTATATCTTTCGAATATTGCATCGCATGTGACGGTGATTCATCGACGCGACAAATTCCGTGCGGAAAAAATGCTTGCTGAAAAATTACAGAAGAAAAGCGATCATAACGTCATGATTGAATGGAACCATGTCACAGAAGAAATTATCGGGAATGAGACAGGCGTGACAGGTGTTCGTGTTAAAAACTTATTAACCGGCGAAGATAAAATCATTGATGTGACAGGCGTTTTTATTGCCATTGGTCACAAACCCAATACAGATATTTTTAAAGGCCAATTGGAAATGGAAAATGGTTATATCGTCGTAAAAAATGGTTTAAAAGGGGGATCTACAGCCACAAGCATACCGGGTGTTTTTGCGGCAGGCGATGTCGCAGATCCGATTTATCGACAAGCCGTAACATCAGCTGGATCAGGATGCATGGCGGCACTGGATGCGGATAAGTATTTGGAAAGTTTGACTTAAACCCGTAATTACATTATTATGCAGCTTTTTTCAGGCACAGGTTTCTTATCGAGGATATCGTTAAGTTCTCGCACCTCTTTCCCTGTAAAATAAATTTTGTAACGAGTCTCCGGCCACGAAAATAATGATGATTTTTCTTTTTCTGCTGCTTGCGGTGCTTTTCCGTAACCTTGCGCTGCTTGCTGTGCTTTTTCGTCACCTTGCATCGTCTCTGAATGAGAAATATATTTAAACTTTTCATCAGCTAAGAATTCTTCGGCAACTTGCTTATTCTTGCATTTTAAAAAACAGGATTGACTCGCCTGGAATCTTCCATTATGATCCCTGACTAATTGAGTTACGTTTACCTTGTTTTCTTCTAATTTATGCTTCACTTCTTGCGTTAAAAACACAACGGATCGACCTTCTTTTGGATAAGGAAGCAGTGGCTTGCAGGGTGGACATGACATGATTAACTCGTCATTACCCAATGCGTTAATGAATGCTTTCGCTTCTTCTTTTGACTGAAATACTAAATCAGGATCGGCTTTTTCTAATGATAAGTATGAATTTTTTCCGTCGGGTAGTTGTTTCAATTTTCCTAATATGTGTTTTAATTCTTCATTTTGCAAAGAAATTTTTTCATTTAGGCATTCTTTATTCATCTCATGAAAACAATCAATCATTTTAGGAGGAATGCCTTCTGCTTTTAAGTCAAATGTAATGATAAATCCGCCATCATATGATGCAGTAATATTTTTGATAGAAGCATATTCTTTTTTCTCTAAGATTCCCTTTACTGTTTCTTCATTTTCCTTACCATAATAAAAGTGGAATTCACAAGAACCTTCCCCCGCGTGATTATAGTAAACCCCTTTTCTTTCATCTTTCTTCCGGTTATCTGGTACTGGAGCCAATGGCCTAAGTCTTTCTACAACATCTTTTAAGTGTGCTTTTTTTTGCTGGCGAAGTGTAATGGCCGCTTGTCTTTCTTTTTCTTCTTGTCTTAATGAGGCTATGCCTTCTGGGGTTAAAGCAAATTGTATTTTCTCTTTTAAAATTGGAAGTCCCACCTCACTCACAAACTTTGCGCACTCTTTTCCGCTATGTCCATCATAAACAGCAGAAAAAACAGGACGAGTAGGTTTATCCTCTGGTTTAGGCGCGTCTAAGATTGTTATAATAAAAGAAGTATTATCTCTCTCATCACGGTTTGTTTCACGCACTAAAAGATTTATTAAATTTACAGCAAGTCTATCAATGGAAACATTTTCTAAAAGTATCTTTTGAAAATTTACTTCATCCATGATCTCATCCATTCCATCACAACTGTTGAATAAAAGAATCTGTTTTCCCGATTCTAACGGAGAAATGAACTCTTCAATTTCGAGTGTATCATCAATAAGTGGCTTAAGATGAACATCACCGAAAGCGCGACTAATATTGAGATTACCATTGATGCGCCCATCCGATACACGTCCAAACTCACTTTCAATGCGTTTTTCTTCATCTTTATCACCGGGTTTATGTATTTTCATTAGCCTTGAAGCCTTTTCTAGCTCATGCTGTTTTTTATCATCTGAGGTTTTCATGACATATGCATCTGCATGAGAATCCCCAAGATTAGCCGTTAGGACATGAACATTTTTCTCCTCATCTACCCAAGTAATTGTTACACACCCTGTACAACCTGATCCTAGATTTTTTTCTTTAAACTGCTTTTGTACTTCATTTACCCAAGATTGTAATACTAACTTTTGGACTTCCGGTGCCAGTTTTTCAAAACCGGGGAGAAAATCGACATTCATATAATCTTCATTGTTTTTTCTCCAAAAATTACCGCCATGTATTGACACAGACGCCATTTTCACAGCTTTAGATTCAGTTTCTATCGTAACAAAGTGATCTTCTTCGTGTTTATTAGGAAAGTCTTTCTGAAACCCCATAGGGATATTGCATGTGGTTAATGACGTCACAAGATGTTCGTTGGGCCTAGATGTTGACATAGCTTTGTCGCTCATTTATCAAACAAAAGTTAATTTTAAGATCAAAATTATAGGACTCAAAAAATTTCATGTCAAATTTTTTCCACTCTCCTTACACTTTCACTTTGTACGGGACAAAAATTTGATATAGCTCGTTGATTGATCCAGAATTCGTGTTTTTTCGACTAAGAAAGGACATGAATGTATGGAAACCAACGAGCTGGTGACAATATTAAACGGATTTTTTGGCTGGAACAAGGCACGGATGAAATGTTTTGCAGGAATGTTGATTGCATTGATTAAGGTAAGAACAGTTAATTTGACAGAGCTTGCCTGCGCTTTTGGTAGTAAAGCAAAGTTGGAATCACGTTACAAAAGAATAAAACGTTTTTTTAAACAATTCACCATTGATTTTTCATGCATTGCATTTTGGGTAATGAGTCTTTTTGGATTACTGAACACACCCGTTTATTTAAGCATGGATCGCACGAATTGGCGCTGGGGAAAAAAAGATATCAATATTTTAATGTTATCGGTTGTTTATAAAGGAATAGCTCTACCCATATTCTGGAGTTTATTACCTAAATTTGGAAATAGCGATACAAAAGAACGAATTGACCTTATCAATCGATTTATTGCTCGATTTGGAAAAGAGGTGATTGCAGGGATATTGGCTGATCGAGAATTTATTGGTGATGATTGGATTGGTTGGTTATTAAGAGAAAAAATTCCATTTTGTATTCGCATTAAAAATAATACAATTACAACCAATAGTCGGGGATTAGAAGTGGATATTGATACATTATTTTATGATTTAAAACCTGGTGAACAACGGATATTGCAAGATAAACGGAAATTATGGAAGCAAAAAGTTTATTTATCAGCATTGCGACTCTCTGATGGCGAACTTTTAATTGTTGCGACAGATAAATTACTGGAAAATCCTATCTTGCTTTATGGTAAGAGATGGCAAATAGAAACGCTATTTGGTTGCTTAAAATCCAAGGGATTTGGGTTTGAAGAGACGCGCATAACAAAACCCGATCGTATTGAAAAATTGCTTGTTTTACTCACTGTTGCATTTTGCTGGGCACATAAAATTGGTGAATGGAGACACGAAGAAAAAGCAATTTCTGTTAAAAAGCATGGGCGAAAATTACAAAGTTATTTTCGTTATGGACTCGATCATGTGCGGGATATCTTATTGAATGAAATGCATCAGACAAAAGTTAAATTATCTAACCTGCTTAGCTTGTTAGCTATTAATGGTAATTTACTGGATACGGTGTTGTTGCCACGAAATTTGAAAGTTGTTATACCAGAAAAAGCTGATATTCAATATCAGCCGCTCTGGATGCCAGCTTTCGCTGGCATGACATGCGGTTTTGTTAATTTAGCAACATCGACTACTATTATGTAAATTTTTGTCCCGTACAAAGACACTTTCAAGCAGTTTATTGCTTATTTTTGAAAATTAAGGCATTATTTGTCACTTATTTTTCAAAATCCGTTGGAGATTTATGGCTAAAGAAGATCAAATTGAAATGGAAGGTACCGTGGTTGATACGCTTCCGAACACGATGTTTCGTGTGCAGTTAGAAAACGGTCATGTGGTAATTGCCCATATTTCGGGGAAAATGCGTAAAAACTATATTCGCATACTGAAAGGCGATAAAGTGACGGTTCAACTGACGCCTTATGATTTAACCAAAGGCCGCATCACCTTCCGTAGCCGGGATGGGAAATCTCCACAGAATTCAGAAAAGCCGGCGGAGAATAATAACGCTGATTGAAACGAAAATTCCTTCCCCCACGCTTCGCGGGGGGAAGGAATTTTGTCAGTCAGGCTTCGGCTTTCCTCCAGAATTCGTTAATTTATAACGAACATTAAAAGAAGACTCGACGCCAACTTTATCGAAATTTCGCTTATATCGCGAATCAAAGGATTATTATTTAGACAGCTCATAGCATTCTGATTCAAAAAACAAATTCTCGGGCAAGAGATCCCGTATAAAAGCACTACGGGATGACGGAAGTAAAAAAAACCGCGATCATGGTCGCGGTTTTATTATGGACAGAGAGACTCCCTTTTTTTAGCGGACCTTGTGACTTTCTAATTCTCCAATGGCAATTTTGAGCTTCCCTTCTTGAACGGTCACTAATACATGACCTCCCTGGTTTAATTTGCCAAACAACAACTCCTCGGCTAAAGGACGTTTGATTTCTTCTTGAATCACCCTCGCCATGGGTCTTGCGCCCATTTTTTTATCATAGCCTTTTTCGGCTAGCCACTTCCTCGCTTCATCATCAATTTCCAATACCACATGTTTAGGTTCAAGCTGTACTTCTAACTCCATCAAGAATTTATTCACCACATGTAAAATCGTTCGCGGGTCCAAAGCTTTAAATTGAATAATCGCATCTAAACGATTGCGAAATTCCGGTGAAAATACGCGATTTACTATCGTCATCACATCGGATGCACTTTCACTTTCTGTAAAACCAATCACATTTTTATCCATGAGATCCGCACCTGCATTCGATGTCATAATGAAAATCGTGTGACGAAAATCGGTTTTCCTGCCATTCGTATCGGTTAAAGTGCCATGATCCATAATTTGTAATAATAAGTTATAAACATCGGGATGTGCTTTTTCAATTTCATCTAGTAACACGACAGAATGCGGGTGTTTATTAATGGCTTCTGTCAATAATCCACCTTCATCATAACCTACATATCCGGGAGGGGCACCAATGAGTCGAGAAACCGTATGACGTTCCATATATTCAGACATGTCAAAACGCAGGAATTCAATGCCTAAAATTTTTGCAAGCTGTTTACAGACTTCTGTTTTACCGACACCCGTGGGTCCCACAAAAAGAAATGAACCAATGGGTTTCACAGGATCTCGTAATCCAGATCGCGCTAAGCGGACTGCTGCACCTAATGTTTCTATTGCTTCTTCTTGACCGAAAATCATCATTTTAAGGTCGCGTGTTAAATTCTTTAAAAGTTCACGATCACTCGTTGAAACATTTCTTTCTGGCACACGTGCAATTTTCGCAACCACTTTTTCGATATCAACCGCTTCTATCGTCGCTCTTCGATTCGCTTCAGGAACGAGATATTGGAATGCACCCACTTCATCCACCAAATCAATCGCTTTATCTGGAAGACGTCGATCTGAAATATAACGTGCCGATAATTTAGCGGCAGCTTCCAATGCTTCATCCGTATATTTCACTGCATGATGTGTTTCGAAGCGACTACGTAACCCTTTTAAAATCTCAATGGTTTGTTCAATGGTCGGTTCTTTGATATCAATTTTTTGGAAACGTCTTGCGAGCGCATGATCTTTTTCAAAAATACCGCGATATTCTTTGTAGGTCGTAGAACCAATACAAGTTAAATCGCCGGAGGCAAGTAAGGGTTTTATTAAATTAGACACATCCATCAATCCGCCGGAGGCTGCCCCCGCACCAATAATAGTATGAATTTCATCGATAAATAAAATGGCGCCTTTTTGCGATTTTAATTGATGCAACACACTCTTTAAACGTTTTTCAAAATCACCGCGATATTTGGTACCCGCTAATAAACTGCCGAGATCTAAATTATAAATGACAGATTCTTCTAATTTCGTAGGAACCCTTTTCTCAAGAATAAATCGCGCTAAGCCTTCTGCAATCGCGGTTTTTCCAACACCCGCTTCCCCGACCAACAAAGGATTATTTTTACGGCGTCGGCATAATACTTGTATGACGCGTTCGACTTCATCTTCACGTCCAACCAGGGGATCAATCATCCCTAATTTTGCCCGCGCATTTAAATTCGTCGTAAATTGATCGAGCGGACTTCCACCCGACTCACCCCCTTCCGTCGTCTCATTTTCTTCAATATAATGATGCGTTCCAAATTGCTGTTCTGTGTCTCGCGCAGACGTTCTTGTTTTTGTTGCACCATGCGCAATAAAATTAATCACATCTAAACGACTCACATTTTCTTGTCGAATTAAAAATACACTTTGACTTTCTTGTTCGCTGAAAATCGCAGCAAGTACATTTGCACCGGTGACCTCTGTTTTACCTGAAGATTGGACATGGAAAACGGCACGTTGTAAAACACGTTGAAACCCAAGTGTCGGTTGTGTATCACGATCATGAACGTGTGCGGGAATGACGGGTGTGGTTCGATCGACAAATTCAAGAAGGTTCGTGCGTAAATGATTAATGTTGGCACCACAAGATTTTAATACTTCCAGCGCTGAGGAATTTTCTAAAAGTGCAAGCAACAGATGCTCAACCGTCACAAATTCGTGGCGTTTGGTACGTGCTTCTTTGAATGCCAAATTCAAAGTGTACTCAAGCTCTTTATCTAGCATGGCACCCTCCGGTGAAACGCAATTCTCAGGTGTTCATGCATCCATGCAAGTTGTTCATTCCTTGATCTGTACACTATTTTTATTTTTACTTCCTCACTCTTAACTTATAGCCTATATCTACCATTTTTTCCTTATTCCTAAAAAAAATCTATGCCCTTACGCATTATTTTGAAATAATGGGCTATAATTAATGTTTTTGGTAGAAATAGAAAAAAACGAGAACTACCGCCTTATCCAGAAATAAAGCGGTAATTTAAGAAATGTGCATTATTTCATATGATTAATAACTGCCTCACCAAAAGCAGATGTGGTTAATTCTTGAGCACCCTCTAATAAACGCGCAAAGTCATAGGTGACGGTTTTCGCTAAAATCGCCCCTTCCATTCCTTTTATGATGAAATCGGCTGCATCAGTCCATCCCATATGGCGTAGCATCATTTCTGCGGAGAGTATCAAAGACCCTGGGTTAACCTTATCCTGACCCGCATATTTAGGCGCTGTACCATGGGTCGCTTCAAACATACCCACCGTATCACTTAAATTTGCACCGGGCGCGATTCCAATGCCACCCACCTGGGCAGCCAGTGCATCGGAAACATAATCTCCATTTAAATTAAGCGTTGCAATCACACTATATTCTGCAGGTCGTGTTAAAATTTGCTGTAAAAAAGCATCTGCAATGACATCTTTTATAATCACATCTTTACCGGATTTGGGATGTTTGATCAATGCCCAGGGCCCATTATCGAGTGGTTTTGCATTAAATTCCTTTTTAGCGACTTCATATCCCCAATCCCGGAAAGCGCCTTCCGTAAATTTCATGATATTGCCTTTATGCACGAGCGTCACAGAGTCTCGATCGTGGTCGATCGCATATTGAATCGCCCTTTTGACTAATCTTTCCGTCCCTTCGCGAGATACGGGCTTGACACCAATACCGCAATGTTCCGGAAAACGAATTTTTTTCACTTTCATATCATTTTGTAAAAAGTGAATAACTTTTTTGACATCGGAACTATCGGCTTGCCATTCAATACCGGCATAAATATCTTCAGAATTTTCGCGGAAAATGACCATATCCGTATGCCAAGGTTCTTTCAGTGGACTCGGAACGCCGTTAAAATAGCGCACCGGACGTAAACAGACATAAAGATCTAATTCTTGACGTAAAGTCACATTCAAAGACCGAATTCCGCCACCGACAGGTGTTGTCAAAGGCCCTTTGATCGAAATCACATAGTCCTTCACCACATCCAAGGTTTCTTTAGGTAACCATGTGTCTTTATCATAAATTTTTGTGGCTTTTTCTCCTGCATAAATTTCCATCCATTGGATTTTGCGTTTTTGACCATAAGCATTTTGGACAGCCGCATCGACGACCTTCATCATGACAGGTGTAATATCAACACCCGTACCATCGCCTTCGATAAAGGGAATAATGGGTTCATTGGGTACTTGAAGTGAATTATCACTTTTGACAGTAATTTTTTGTCCTTTTTCCGGGACTTTAATATGCTGATACATGAGAGGCTCCTACTTTAAAATGAGGAGGGTATCATAGCATTTTATATGTTCAAAAATGAATGGATGTTTCTTAATCCCAAATGATGTGCTTGTAATGCAATGCGATATTGGCATCCTTGGTGAGTAGTAAAGTATGATTCAATTTGGCTGTTGCAACAATCAAACGATCAAAGGGATCACGGGTCCATTGTAGAGGCAGAGCTGCTTCCATAATTTCTTCTAATGGCTCATCCGAGATTTCTAAACCCATTTTTTGCTGAAGTTCTTTGACAATAATTTTACTTTCACGTTTAATGCGTTTAATTTCAAATAAATACTGTAATTCTAACTGAACCATGGGTGAAATGATAAGATCATTTTCTTCTATTTGTTGTTTAGCAAAATCAGGGAATCGATCAAGTAATCCTTCATATAGCCATAAAACCACATGCGTATCTAAATATATCACAGATAATCATCCTTCCACTCTGAAGACCAATCGAGATGCACAAAATCCTCTGGATTACCAATGATTGTACCCGGGTGTGCTTTCAAATTTGCCAACTTTGATTTCTTTTGAACGAGAACAATTTTGACTCTTTTCCCACCCCTTTCGATCTCAATAGGAATACCCGTTTTAATCACTTGATCGACAATTTTATATAAATCACCGCGCAGCTTCGTTAAAGAAATTGGCATAAGAACCTCTTTATTTACTAAAAGTACGTATTTATTATATCATACGTACGTACCTATAACAAATGGTCTTTTTTGATTTTTCGATCAAAGACACGACGATGTATTTTTTAAAGCTCCTTTGCCTCCTGATAAATCTGGCATAGATCCAACATCACGTGAGGGATAATGGCTTGGTAATGGAAGCGGCGCAGTCAATGGAGATAATGCTCTCGGTGTATCAATCTCTTGATTCATTAAACTGGATTGTTTGAGATAAGAGCCGTCTCGAATGGATGCGATGCATTTGATAATGAATTCTCCCTCCAAATACCCGCGCGGAAAGCTAATTCTATATAAAATGACTTCATTAGTAATAAAATCAAATTGCTGAGTTGCAGCTTTAAAATCATCCTTGGGATAAACTATTCCATCCTCAGAGTATAATCTTTTCAAAATGGTAATAATTTCTTCACACAAAACAAAAGTCGGGGTAATAGTGTTCTTTTTTGCATAATGATTGTTAATTAAATTTTCAAAAAAAGATTTAACAAAAGGCATGATATCTTCGTTATGGATGCCATCTTTACTTTCTTTAATCTTAGCATGTATTGTAAGATAACTATTCGAGTGGTTCGGAGTCTCAAGAGATGCCATTGTTTTCCTAAATATGCTAGTGGTGGACGATATCCGACCTTCACGTACCGAAGGATAACTTGATGTTGATGGTCGAGGTGGCACAATAACAGATGGAGAATAAAGTGCTTTCGGTGTGTCAATCTTTTGATAATGTGTTACGACAGGTTCAGGCATCGAATAATAGAATTTTAATTGATCGTAAAAGCTTAATTGATCGCGGTAGGAGTAATTTTTAATGGATGCAATGCATTCTTCAATGAATTCTTTATTCAAAAACCCGCGAGGATTTTCTTCTCTATGCAAAATGACAGTACTAGCAATAAAATCAAATTGCTGTTTAGCCTCAAAACCATCCTTAGGATAAGCTATTCCCTTCTTAGAGTATAATTTTTTCAAAACGAAAATAATGTCGTCACGCACATAAATCGAAATAATATTATATGATTTTTTTCTTGCCCAATGATTGTTAATTAAATTTTCAAAAAAAGATTTAACATTAGGACGGATAGATGGACCATTGCGATATAAAGGTAATCAATTGATTTTACCTGATATTATTGGACAATTCCGTTTATGTAGAAAACCTATTGATGATGCAAAGCATGTAAACTATTGCGTGGGGCTTCGCCGTTATTTTGTGTTGGAGAAAGACAGATTTTTTCCCGATTTTTGTTATGCACATAAGCATCCTGAAGAGTTATGGGCATTTGCACCCGAAGATAAGCTTTTGCAAGCAGAAAAACCAAAAGGCTCTTTGAACATACTCCTAAAACAAATCGAAAAAAAACGCGAGAGTGGGATAT
>JABDEF010000040.1 GCA_013287235.1 Gammaproteobacteria bacterium | reverse complement strand
AATCAACCTATCTTTAAAATAACCTTCCCCATCGACTGACGTCCTTCGAGCAGACGCTGTGCATCCGCCGCTTTTTCAAGAGGAAATACATGTTCTTCACGTAAATTCAACCAACCTTCTTTAATTCCTTTTAATACGGCATTCGCACGCATAAGTATCTCTTCTCGGGTATCCATATAATTGAAAAGACTACCACCCCAAATTTTTAACGATTTCATCTGTAACCCATTGGGTGCGATAGGATCTGCAGGACCGCTCGCGGAACCATAAATACAGATAGAACCGCGTTTTCTCGCCGCATCCAAATTCTTCGTAAACGTCGTTTTTCCCACACCATCAATAATATAATCCGCACCGACGTTCTTGGTAATTTTATGTGTTTCTGCGACAAAATCTTCATTCGTATATAAAATAATATGATCCGCTCCCGCTTTTCGCGCAATATCCGCTTTTTCTTTGGTAGAAACCGTACCAATTACAATACCGCCTAAATGCTTAATCCACTGAACCAGTAGCAATCCCATACCCCCTGCAGCTGCATGGACTAAAACATAATCCCCTTTTTTAATTTGATAAAATTCATGTAACAAATAATGCGCTGTCATGCCTTGCAGAGGAAATGCGGCCCCTTGTTCAAAGCTGATATCGTTCGGTAATGGAATTAATTGTGCTGCTTTAACGATTGCATATTCTGCGTATGAACCCATACCGCCGGTATATGCGACACGATCACCCACGGATACTTCTTTGACATTTTCTCCAATCGCTTCAACAACACCTGCGCCCTCTCTTCCTGGTGTAAAAGGTAAAGAGTTGGGTGAACGGTAATCGCCTCTTCGCAAATAAATATCAATAAAATTTAAACCGGCTGCTTTTAAAGAAACCAATACTTCATCCGCAGCAGGTGTCGGTTTTGGTATATCTTGTAATTGTAAAACATTTGCATCGCCATACTCGCTAATTCGGATTGCTTTCATAAGAAACTCCAAATATTAAAAATGAAATCATAACGCTTTTGTTAAAGAATGGAAATTGATATTATTGCATCGTTTATAATAAAAGGATTTTTCAAAAATGGATACACGTCATTCTAAAAATTTACCGCAAGATTTATATTTATTCCATATTTTCAAGCAATTGACAGTCAAAGAAGTTTCAACTACGCGAAGTGTTTCCCAAGAATGGAATGCGATGGGAGAAAAACTTTTTAAAAAAACAAAAAATCAAGAATTTTTTATGGTAGGAAGCGTCATTCAATTTGGACTACGTGAATCTTCGATGACTATTACTACCTGGCGTGCTCAACCGGATGCCATCAAATCTTCTTTTCCGAAAAAGGGAATGGTCAAATTATTCAAATCAGAAAAAGCATGCAAAACGTATGCGCGTTCTTTACGTACAAAAAATTTTGCTATTGCTGAACCAGCCATTTTTAAAGTACAATTTACAGGGAAAATACCTCAATTTTTGATGAGTGAACTTATTTTACTTGAACAAATGCAAATCAGCTATCTTATTGCACCTCGACTTTCTCGAAAAACAATCATTCAATATTTTGAAGCAAATGTAGAACAATTAATTCCTCTCAGGGGATCCTTTGATATAGATATATACGATTTAGGATCCTCGACAAACTATGGAACACATGATTTTCAAAATAAACATAAACGTCTTACAAAATAACACAACATCGTCTTTTTTCAGATTTTTCATCGGATTTAATCTCTCGTTTTTTATTTAAAAAAGGAAATGCTTTTATACTATTTTGTAATGGAGGATAGTGACGGACGACTTTTTCATGTTTTTTAACTTGCATAATTTGCTGTTCATCTTTATTTAAGGGTTTTAATTCATGCTGTACCATACGATAACCGCTGAAAAAACTCTTTAAAAAAATTGGCAGTAATGCAAGTTTAGCCAATAACAATGTAACATCAGTGGTTTTACCTAAAAATTGATAACACACAAAAGATTCAAATGCAGCCAAGGCGACCGTGAGTGCCATGCATTTCGTTGGGAGCCAAGATTTTCCTAAATGTTTTTCATCAACCGGTAAATCCGCATTTTCAAGAATACATGCTGCTGAAATCCCAAACCAACTCAAATCAACAAACACACTCCACCATTGTTGTTGATAAATTTCAAAGACATCATTTGCACCTAATGCCAATGCGAACTCCATGCTCATTTTAGTTGCCTTGAAATTTAAGGCATAACTTACCATTTCCTGTGCATTTGCAAGCCGAATAAAAGGCAAAATACATTGAGAATTTTCACGTTTATCAATATCAAATAAATCATAAAATGAAGAAAATTTATGACAGAGTTTTTGGATCTGTCTATCATTAATATTCGCATATTGAGAAACACCCGGTGCATAAGTGCCTTCACTTGATAAATGTGCAATCACTAAATCTGCGACTTTCATCATGTGTGTATCATTCGTTCCATCACCATTGGCGACGACAAAAAAACCTTCTTTTTTTACATGTGTTGCTAATGTACCTTTATCAACTGTTGTCATCTCTGCAAAAATGATATTGGGGCGTTCCTTGATATCAATGGTCATCAAGCGGTCAAATTGCTTTAAAATATGTTCATTAATGCCTGCAAAGATGACCGTACTTTTACTGAGATTATCATAAGGAACTATCGAATCATGAGCCTCTGCCGCTCGAATAATGACAATATTTGTAATTTGATCAGGACATAACACTCTTGCAATATTTTCAGAGGCTTTTGCCGTATCTCCCGTTGCAACCAATACCGGTATATTTACCGTTTTAGAACGTGAAATAAAATGCTCCGCCCCTTTTTTGACAGGATTATTGACAAGGAAAGTGCAGCAAAATTCTAATTTGCGAACAATATCGGAATCTAATAAACTTTCGATTTCTGGATGATCATCTCTTTTAAAAGCAGATAATAAAACCGCATAAAAATCATCTGGAATTTCTGTTCTTGAAACACACCAATCACGAGACAAAACTCCTAAACGTCTTTTCATGGTGTTATAATGTTTAAAAAGATTCGACTCTTTAAATTTATCAACTCTAGGAATACCACAAAAGATTAAATATTTTTTTTGATCGTCTGTTTCAAGAGTAAACCGTCCACCAAACTGGGTAAATAAACCCAAATGTATGGTTTCAACTTCTTTCGATAATTTACCTACGGAAAGTGTTTTTTTAAAATGATGATTCGAAATGGTTTCGATTTTTAAACATTGGTTATCGCGTAATAATTGTTTGAACATGGATAAAATCGAATGCTCTTCTGGTTCAAATTCTTTTTTACTATGCGTGAAGCTACCTGCAAATAATTCAAAAGAGAGTAATAGTTTATTGATATCGCGAGGTATCACATGAATCGGATTATTGTAAGGATCTTTCTTCAAAGTAAGATCATCCGATGGCATATCCAATGTCCAAAATCCAAAAGCTTTCATGCGAGTTGTCGTGAGTGTACCTGTTTTATCAGAAATAATGATCACGCCTTTTGGAAATTGATCTCTATAATAGCCGCTTAATGCATGCCAAAAATCCGTGATTCTTAAAGCATCTAGCATATCAAGCGGCATATCGGGTATCACATAATTAATTTTCTTCATGATTTTGCTATTGACCATTTCACGCAAAAACGATTCAGAAAATGGAATCATCATTTGAAAAACAGAAAATAATAACTTAATCGAATGTAAAAATATACCTGTTGGCGTATTATTCATAAAAACGGCAAGTCCTAATGATCCTGCCAGAGCAAAAATAATATTATTTTTTTTGTACTGATTAATTATCTCATTGGTGACAGATTTTTTTTCATAAGAAGTATCTTGTACATATTCTTTTTTTCGCCCTACACGAATAAAGAAATTTTGATGAGATCCTAAAAAATCAATTTCAGCACCATTGAGTATGCCTAATTGTTTATGTTCTTGAATTGCTCGCTGATCAATTTCCTTGTAATCATTCACATCAAATTCATGCGTAAAATTTTTAATCCAAGTATTTTCACCTGTATAAGTTTTTAAATTGACACGGACTTCTCGTGGCTCTTTTGAATCTGCTCTAAAATCACCATTTGCGCACCTCTCAAAAGCATAAATTTCGCCTGATATGGGTACACTAGAAAAATCGATATTTTTTCCGCACCAGACAAGGTCTCCTTTTCTTAATTCATGTATTTTTTTATCTTCTAATCGAGGCGGAATGTAATTTAAATTTAATGTGAAAATCATCGTCGTATTTTTTTTATAATCATCTTCAATTTTTTTTAATTGAACAAACAACTTTCGTAAAACTTGTGGAATGACATCAATTAACATAGAAGGCAAATTTCGAAGCTGCTTTGAAATACCTATATCACTGATGATGTTATTAGCAATTAATCCTAATTGAAATCCTTTCGCAAAAGAAAATTCTTTCATTAATAATGCATAAGCATTAAAAAAAGTATTCGAAAACGGCGTTAAACCACTTGAAATTAAAGCCGTTACACTACGCTGTCCACCTTCAAGATATTCTTTCTCAAAAATTTGCTTTTCATATTTTTGAACATGATATGAAATTGTACTGGGGATAATTAAACTACTTGCTACTAAACTTGTTAATAAAGCGTACGAATTTGGCAGAAAAAAATCTAATATTTTTTTAAAACCTGCGTAACTGCCAGAATATAAATTAAAAATAGCAAATACTTCTGATGCTGCTTTCAACGCAAATTCATGCGTTGAAATGATTTTTTGATCGGTAGTGCGGAATTTTCTTGAATGATTTAAAATATAGCCACTTAATGCAAGTTTTAAAATGAAATCATAATCATCACTGCCTGTGATGATACGACCAAATTGTGTAGAAAAAAATTCTTCTGTACCATAAGCCACTCCTGCTAAAATACACGGCAGTATATAATTTTGAAAATGATAAAAATTAATTTTATCGAATGAAAAAGTAAGCCATAATGTATTATAAATTTCTTTTAATTGCTTAGCAAAAAAACTCTCTAAATATTTTAACCGTTCTGGCGAGCGATTTTTTATGGATAAAATGGATACGGGACGTAATTTTTCAATTTTTTGATCGAGAGATTTATTATCTTTACTATCATCGACATAAAAATAATGCGTATGTGGATTAATCTCATCAAAATATAATTTAGCGTATTGTTCCTCTTTTGTTAATTTAAATTCCTTACGAGGATTATCCATTTCTTCTGATTTTCTTGTATCCATTCTTATTTCTCCTTTTTTGATAATTAGTCGCTTGTCATCCCGAGCGTAGGGAAGGATGACAGGGGATGTTATCAATTTTAATAAATACCAATCTCGCGCAGACGTTCTTTTAAATATTCTACTGCCGTATAATCCGCACTCAATTTCACTTCTTTTCGTGGATGTAAAAATAAAGGCATAGAAAAACGAGAACAATTATTTTCAGAACTTGGATTCTGAACACGATGGGTGGTTGATTTATAATAATATTGCGTACACATTTGTAACATATCACCCACATTGACAACAATATTACCGGGATCACAGCTGACAGGATGCCAATTTCCGTTAGCATCCAATACTTCTAAGCCAGGTGTTGTTGCTGCTGGCAATAAAGTAATTAAATTAATATCTTCATGTGCAGCAGCTCTTATCGCGTCTTTTTCATCTTCTTCTTGTAGAGGTGGATAATGTAAAACACGCAATAAAGTATTTTCACTTTTTGTGATCATATCTTTCAATGGCATAGATAATTGGGCAGATACGGTCGAAGGAAGGAAATTTTCAACCCATTGCAATAGTTCAGCTGAAAATTTTTCTAATATCGCATAAAGACGTAAAGAAGCATCACGTGCTTTTTCGGGTATTTGGCCCCAAGGATAAATATGAAAAAATTCTTTTAAATCACTTATTTTATTATTTTTTGCATTTTCAGATCGAAAGGGGAAATAGCCGTCTTGCGTGTCGCGATGAAATAAATATTTATTTTTCATCGAGAGATCATTTAAAAAAAATTCACGCCACAAATCATATACTTCAAAAATTAAATCGGTAGAAACCGGGTGTCCGCGTAATACTGCAAACCCTGTTTCTCTTAGTGATTGTGTAAATAAACGCGGTGCATCATCCGTTGCATAGTCAACCATCAATACTGACATATCTTTCCCTTTTTAAATAAACTCAAAAATTATTTTAACGCATTAAAAAAAATTGAAAATATTTTTTCATTTTTTCATTTCATCAAGTCTTAAGATTTCCTTAAGCTTTGGATGCTAGTCTAACGCGCATCTTCAAGATTGTGATCAACAGGCATAAGGAAAGTAGCCAATGGAATCTCACAAGGATATCAATAAATCAAAAGATCAGAAACCGTTCAAGAATAAAAAAAATCTCAGCATCAAAATTCCAACTGCAGCCGAACTCAAACGCATCGCAATACAACGAAAAAGACAAATACTTGGGATTCGCGCAACCGAAGAGCAATTATTTATTCAAGATTACCAAATCAAAGCCATCAAAACATCTATTTTAATCGATCATGAAAGTGTACCTGAAGCATTAATAAATGCCAATATCAAATCATTAAATCAAATTTTAAGTCATAGACCAATTGAAAAAATTAAAAGTCTTTCAGAAATGCATTCTCCTGTCGAAGTTCTCACATCTAAAGGATCCTCTCTTTTTCGCGTATCAAAAATAGGAGGGCTATCTATTTTTTCTAATGATATGCGTTTGAAACCCATCATCACGTCTGAAACCACACTTTCTGAAATGAAAGAAAAATCTCATGAAGTGGATATTCTATTACACAAATTAAAAGAACGCGATCAGGTATTTGCTAAAAATCGTGAAACATCTCAAAACCAAATTATGAAAATGGCCGCAACATCGTATGTGAATAAAACTCACCTTTTTCAAAAAGAATTAACTTGGGAGTGGTTGCATCTTGTCGCGTATTCCATTGCCGGAAAAGATACACAAGATAAAAATAATTTAGTTGCAGGCAGTGAATCAAGTAATACTGAAATGATGTTTGCAGAATCAATGATACGTTATCTTGCACATGTTTATCCAGAAGGTTTTAAACTTTTGGTTAAAGCGACTTTGATACCTGAAACACAGATTGCGACCTCTATTCATTATGCGATCAAAACAAAAGATTTTGAAATACCGTTTATATTTAATGCGCAAACAAAAAATAAACCACATGTCAATTATCAAAAATATTTCAATTTTATTATTAAAGAATTAGTGCGTTGCACGAAAAATGCAAAATATTTAAAAAATAAAACCTCAACAAAATCTAATATTTTTTATAGCAAAAAAGAATTAGCAAATTCTGATATTCCAATCATTCATGCACTAAAAGAAGAAAAAAAAGAAATAACGCAATCTCCTGTGCTACCAAAAAAAGTGGTTGTGATTGATACTGAAACAACAGGATTATATGTCGATCTTGATGACCGCGTCGTTGAAGTGGGTGCCGTTGAAATGATTGATGGAAAATTAACTGGCAAAGAATTCAGGCAAATCATCGATCCAGAACGAGATATTCCTAAAGAATTACATGAAAAGAATATTCATCACATCACGAATGCTGTTGTAAACGGCAAACCAAAATTTAAAGATATCGCAGATAATTTTTTGCATTTTATCGATCAAGCCATCTTAATTGGCCATAACTTACCGTTTGATTTAGGAATGCTTGAAAATGAACTTAAGCTAGCAAATCGTAAAGAAACGCTAGCAGATAGATATGGTATCGATACAAAGAATGAGGCAAAAAAAATATCTTCTGAAAAAAATATCAAATACCCGTCACACAGTTTAGATGCGCTTTGTAAATACTACCACATTGATCTTAGTGAAAGGGCAAATGGTCACGGAGCACTGATCGATGCGAAGTTAACGGGCCAACTGTTTCATAAATTAAAAGAAGAAAAGGAATCTGATCATTACAAATCTATGAAATTAAATTAAGGAAAATAATATGTCACAGCGTAAAGTTTTAGAACAATCAGAATTAGAAGAAGAAAAAATACACATTCATGAATGTTATCATATTAAAGATCTTTTAAAATACCCTAAGGATAAAAATAAAAAAAAAGTATATGCCTCAGACCTAGATAATACAGATCAACAACCGGAATTAGTATGGGAAAACTTAGGCAGCGATCAATGGTTTATGAAACTGATGCGTATCGCGTTTGAACTTGTACCAACGAAAGATACCGAAGCTTTGGTTCTTGCTATTTATCATGCTGTGCAAGAGCACATTACGACAAAACCTGTCGAAAAAGAGACAGTCGATACTATAAAGAATTTACAAGAACAAAATATTCCTGTCTTTGGTATAACCGCTCGTTCTAAAAATATTATTGAGCCCACCGTCAAACAATTAAAAAATATCGGCATAGAATTTGATTTTAAACCCAACAATGAAGATCATTTTGGCTTAACGATTGATGGAATAGAAAACGCAGCCTATTTTAGCAACGGTATTATTTTTTGTTCAGGGCTTAGTAAAGGAGATTGTTTAAAAGCATTTTTCGAAAAAATTCAATGGTTCCCTGAACATGTTGTAATGATAGATGACAAAGCGAAACATTTATATGCCGTACAAAAAGTTGTTCACAATTATGGCGGTGAATTTGATGGACTTCGATATGGTTATCTTGATAAAGAAGTCGCAAAATTCGATCAAGATGAACAGCTGATGCAAAACGCAAATATGAAAATGTTAGATATTTATCACAAATTTCCAGATACTGTAAAAGAGGCTGTCAAAAAAATCTTTGTCTTTGGTCCTCCACATCTCCAGTCTCATAGTATTTTTAAAAGAGTAACCATTGAAGCACCTACTGCTGAAGAAAAGCAGATTAAGCATGGAAAGTGGTTTTAAATGTGTTATGGTTAATCTAAGAATCTGTCATGCCAGCATGCTTTTAGCTGGCATGACAAGTAGCTACTTTAAAAGGAGAAGTTCTTATGATGCTTTTATGGTCAATTATATTCTTCATCCTTGGTATTGTCCTAGGCGCACTCGCCTTCGGTGGCATCGCCATTGCGGTATCGTTTTTTACCAAAGTACTCTTTTTATTTTCATTGATTTGCTTTTTAATTGCCTTCATTTTACTTATCATTGAAAAAATGCAAACAAAAGATAAGAACTTGTAATACTAAATAGCAAAATATGATATAGTCCAAAATCCTAATTGATAGCTCAGAACCAGGATTGTATGGAAATTATTACCATTGATTCTTTTAATTCGATTTTGTCGAATCCGAATAACTCCATTATTACAATGAAATATAAAAAACCCAAATTGATTGAAAATTCGAACGGTGAAATCACTAAAATATTCTATCCCAAAAAAAGATGGCACTCGTCAAATCGTCGACGTCCCTATGCCTTACGCTTTTACAAAAATGCTGAACTTTTATTAACGCACGGCATTAAAGCACCTCACATTACCTCTTTAAAATATTGCCCTGATATAAAAACGCATATGATTACCTACAAAAAAATCCCTGGGGAAAATGTACGTGTTTTAATGAGTCAGGGTGCGAAATTTATCACAGATGTCGCAAAATATATTGCAATATTGCATCAGAAAGGCATATTCTTTCGTGCACTTCATCTTGAAAATTTATTGTATCAAAATGGTGAATTTACTTTAATAGATATCGACGATGTGACATTTAAAAATAAACCATTGAGTCTCCGTTATCGATATCGAAATTTAAAACATATGTTTCTCGTGAACGAAGATAAAAAAACCTGGAATCCTCAAAGTGTTAAAGATTTTTTACAAGTCTATTTTCAAATTACCCCTCTTTCTTTCTTATCGAAAAAAATATTATCCTTATTTTTAATTAATTTAAATGGTTCTAAACATAAGATGATTATAATTTAAGCCATCCTCCTAATGGCCAAGCGGCATACATAACAATGTCTCGCCAACAAAGAGCAAGTACATATATACCAGGCAAATACAAGGCTAAAAGACAAATGTTTTAAAAGAGGAAAAATAACCCTAATAACTCCATTTCATCCAAAAAAATGGAGTTAACAAGTCAATTTTTTCGAATTTTGATATTCCAGAAGATAATGGGGTGGTGGTCCATATATGAACCCCCAATCCTTATTTTGCCCCCTCAGCCTAACCCAACTTCTTATAAATTACTTTTTCTTGAGAAATGGTATTAAGTTTATCTACTGAAATATTTGAACTATTAAAAAGCGCTGCTTTATTAACACTTAAACGACTATTTAACTTGCTTGACTCTGTAGGTGCCTTTTCTTTGAAAGCCGCCTCCTTAGCATATACTCTTGCGATTTCTTTGATGAGATCTGACGTATCTGGGATGTTAGAGCTTTGAGCCGCATTGATAGCATAGTGGCAATACTGAGCTATTTGAGCATAATCTTCTTTCGTTTTTTCCTTTTTAGGTATACTGGTAAGACAAGTAATGGCATGTTGATAACATGTAAATAGATCATCATACTGACTTTTCATTACTGGATGATCACTGTTATAATCATCATAATATCTTGAGAAGATCATGCGAAAACGAAAATCAGCTTTTTCAATCCAAGATTTTACTTCATTTCTTATCTTTTCAATTTCTTTTTTTGGCATATGATAGCTCCTATAAAAATGTTAAAAATGTATTGTTCAGTAACGAAATGAATAATAAAAAAATTTGGCTGCCCTTTGTTCCCGTAGTGACTACGGGGTTAGATATAAAGATTGGATGATATTAAAATGTCAAAAATAGAAATAAAAAAAAATTTACTTGTTACGAATTTCAACCATGGAATTACACTCATTAGCTCCCATCACGATAAACTATTGAGTACACCGAATGTAGCGCAATTATTTGAATTACCTTTCAGTGTCTATTTCCTTGATAAAGACGCAAAAACAGTATTAATTAATGAAGAAGGTGCGTCTGTCTGTGGTTTTCAATCTGCTGAAGATTCCATGGGAAAAACTTTAGTTGCGGTTTCCGAAAAAAAGAGTGCTGGCTTACTTATTGATAACTGCCATCATGTTATCCAAACCCAAGCGACCAAAATATTTGATGAAGAAAATATACGTCAAGATAATAAAATTATACAATTCATCTCTGTAAAAATGCCCTGGTATAATAACAATAATATTATTGGTTTAATGGGTATATCAATTGTACTAGGCAAACATTCATTATCTGACGCTCTATCAAAATTATCCGTGTTAGGATTTTTAAATCAAGACCGATTTATCGAACCCACTCGCTCATTTCCTCTCAATGCGCTAAAAATAAAAGATGTGGCATTAACAAAGCGTGAGTTGCAATGTTTGCAATTAACCGTGAAAGGTTTTACCGCCAAAAAAATTGCTCGGTATTTAGGTATTTCTTTTCGCACTGTTGAAGAGTATTTGACAAATGTTCGACAAAAATCTGGGGTAAATTCTAAATCAGAGTTAATTGAATTAGCAATAGAGAATGTGTTCTGCTAATGTTTAGGGTCTACTCATAATGGTTAAAAAAGAATCATTCAATATCTAAAGTTCGGCTGTTTCATTAACTCTGATGCCAGCATGCTTTAAGCTGGCATGACACCATCATGCGCATCATCATTAGCCCGTGTTTCCCTTCCTCCCGATTAATTCCCTTTCCATTATACTGGTGAAGCTAATTCTAACGGTGGCATGCCCTGATTAGGCACCTGTTTTTCCTTTCCTTTGAAGAATCGTGAGCGGCCACTATTTTTTTCATATTTTTCTTCAGTTCTCGTTTCATTTTTTTTATCGTAAAGACGTACCAATTGATCCATTTTTTTATTTAAATCTTTATTTTGATCCTTAAGCTCATCGACTTGTTTCTCCAAATTTTTAATCCGTTTCTCATATGTTTTGACTTCAGCTGCACTATTAGCCGCTTGATAACTAGAGCTGTGCGTTGCCTGGATGTTCCTTTCCACCGCTTCCAAGCGAGGTTCAAATAAAGTAATATAGTGAAGGCCTCTTCCTATACCCTTGTAATACAAATATGCCAAAGTAAGACCTAATGAAACACTACAACCTATTACCAAATAGTGCGAAGCTTCCCCCTCCCACTGTACCCACTTCGCTATCTCATTACCCCCTGTAAGCGATGAAAACACTGTGCTCATGGCAACACCACCTGTACCTCCACCTTGGATTCCTTTACCCACTACCGCTTTCAATTTCGAGGTGAAGGATCCACCATAAGGATACCAATCGCAACAAAAATTTCTTAAAGAAAAACATCTTCTTTGTCCTTGGTTTAGCGGTGCTAGATTTAGTACTGAACTAGAGACATCTTTTATATCAATAACCGTATTATATTTTATGTCTATTATCGAAAAACCGATTGTTTGATCTTCATTAGGATCATTATTTAATAATTTTTTTTCATCTTCATTTACATGAAGTGAACCAAAATTAGCCCGTTCTAGTGGGGAGCTCTCGGAGTGATTATCACTAGAATCTGAATCGGGGGGAGAAACTAGAGACTGAGGACTACTTGAACTTGAACTAACGGGTGAACTACTTACGCTAAAAGCATTCAAAAAATGCGTGCTCAAAGCCTGAATGGGTGGTGAAATCCCCGACTGATCATTTAGGCTTGAATTTGAGTTATTAACTGTTGAACTTATACTGCTTGTAGTAAAAGAATCCGGAAAATTAGCGCTAGAAGTTGCCATATGAGCCTCGTTTTGTATAAATATAAAACATTATTAGTGATTATAAACAATTTATATTCAAATAGGAATAAATAGTTTAATTTTTATTTGATAGCGACTGGTATGTATAATATATGATCAGTTAATATATTAATATAACTTACGTGGTGTTCGCATCACAGTGATGTCAAGCGAAAATGCCTTGAAGATTTTGAAAGAAATTTCTGTTACCGAGCTTTAGAATTCACGTTGTCCAAGAAAATAATTTTTTTCTTAAAGTTCGCTGGTTTGTGCTTTGCGTAAATTTTTCAATGCTTTTATTTTTATTTTCAACCAATACGCTAAATACCTGCATATCTTGCGTATGCGTGGGTGCCATAAATTGGCACATGACAGCAGTGTTGGGGTTCCCTTCATCATTTATCAAATAA
>JABDEF010000039.1:12371-13306 GCA_013287235.1 Gammaproteobacteria bacterium | reverse complement strand
AGATATAAAGCATCTAGAATTGTTCTGTCAGGAATATTCAGAAACTATCGCGGCCTATGTGGTTTGTAGAATACCGAGAAAAATAAAACTAGCCAATAACATTTACGCGCTACCTTGGCAAGAAGTGGATTCTTTACTTTTGTGATCTTTCGTTTTTAAACGCTTGTAAAGTGGTAAAATTTACGGTAAAAATTACCAGACAAGTAGCATAAAAGCAAAAAAATTGTATGCTGGTGAAATCATTGGATAACTTCGGAATAAGCTGTGACCCTTCTCTTTGGATATATAATCGGGTAAAATTTCCTCATTGGGTATCCTATCGTTGCAATTTAGGTGCTTTCAGTGAACGGGATTCAGCATGGTAAAATTAAATACAGATCATCTAGCGCAATGTATTAAAACACTTGAATATTCCATTGAGCGTTTAAAAACATCAAAACCAGACAGCATTGATTACGAAGTATTTCGCAATGCAACCGTCAAAGGATTTGAATTGACACTAGAAACATCTGGAAAACTATTACGGAAAGCATTGAAAGCCTATCTTGGAAACCCTCGTGCAGCCGATGAGTTGACCTATAAAGATCTCTTTCGTCATGCAGCTAAACATGGTCTTCTAGATTCTGATGCAATTGAACGCTGGTTTTCCTACCGAGATAATCGTAATGATACCGCTCACGATTATGGCATTGCTTTTGTAAAAACGACACTTAAATTATTACCCCATTTTCTAAAAGACGCAAAAATACTACAAAAATTGCTCGAAAATAAATTAGGAACCGATGATGCTAAATCTGGATGAAAAATATATCGCAATGATAAAAAAAATGTTAGTAGAACATGTTCCCAACCAGACTGTTTTGGCTTATGGGAGTCGCATTAAAGGAAAATCCCATGAGGGGAGTGATTTAGATTTAGTCATTATTTCAGAAAAT
>JABDEF010000039.1:0-12361 GCA_013287235.1 Gammaproteobacteria bacterium | reverse complement strand
CTCTTACTCAAAAACAATTATCCACATTACGTGACGCTGTTTCAGAAAGCAACTTACCCATTTTAGTAGATATTCTTGATTGGAATACTATTCCAGATGAATTTAAACAAGAAATAAAAAAAGAGCACGTCATCCTTCAGGCATCCTCATTAGCACATAGTAATAAGAAATAAAAAACAGGTCTGCTCTTTCAACAACTTTAAAAAAATACAAGTTGCGGGATAAGCAGATGTGACCCCGTTTTCCTTTATGCATTAATTTCCTCGCCGAGGTTGAGTCGAAACGAGTTGACAGAAAGGTCCGGCAAAAAGTTTTGCGATATCTTGGTGTTGATCCCGATCAAAATAACAGTGTGTTTCCCTCACACAAAGAGGATCTTGTCCTCGAGAGTTCGCGTGTGTTTGGATCTGTAATTTTAGATTTCATCGCAAATGAACTGGGCTTGTATGCACTTCTTGGTGAGCATGCCAAGATTATTCTTACGCTTGTATTTTGCCAGCTCGCTAATAGATAGATTGTCCTTTAGCTTGATCTCCATTTCTAATGGTTGTCGTGCACGTGATGTAAGTATCAATAGATTTAAACGATTGGGTGCAAATTTCGGAGGTTATTACACTATGAAAAACTTCTTTTTTGGGAGCTCCCCAACCCATCGGCTTACCCCAATTGGGATTCGAATAATAAGACAATTTATTGCTAATAGCCTGTATGGATACAGGGGTTTCTTTTTGGCTATTTTGATTGACAAAACTGAATTCAACGAAACTTCCAACGATGGAATACTTAAGTATGGGTGGGAATTGATAACTCTGATTTGGAAGCAAATCAATAGTAGTTTTTTCGCGAGTATTTTGCGTTACTTGATAGGGGACATCGCTTTCATTTCTAACCTTCATGACATAATAAATTTTGGAAGGACGAGAAGGTAAACCTGAGATATCTGAAAGACATTGATCCGGCAACGCCTGATGACGTTTGTACCAGGCTAAATAATTTTTACCCTCGTTAGTTGATAATTGGCTAAAACTTACAGTTGGCCCTTGAGAGTAGAACGTATTTTTTTCACTTAAGCCATAAAAATAAGATTTATTAGTTTCTAAATGAATAGTTTCAGAAATAGTTTCCGGAGTAGCTCCTTTGTTCACAAAGTTTAAACGATAAACACCCGGGTCGGCGTAAAAACACAACATCTTATAAGAATTATGATAACCCAGAGGACCCAGATAATGCTTATTTATATACACCTCCGAGGCTCCATATCCAGTACCTTCCAAAGCTGTTCCCGCAACTAAAAATAAATCAACCTCAAAAACAGGTTGAACCAGGTAAACTAAAGCTTTCTGACTATTGAGTGGATGCGGAAGCGATGAAGTATTAGGCTGACTGATCCCAATTTGATTGGTATAAGGAGCAGGACAACCTGACAAAAAGAGCGCTAATGGCGAAATAGCGATTACTCTAAAAATATGCATATAAACCTCCAGCTTTGTATTTTTATATGATATCACCATAATACTTACTACTCACAACTCTTTGGTGAGCAATAACATCAGCAACATGGAGGTTTCTCAGGCGCGCCGGAAGGTTACTTCACTTGCACAAGTTCCTCAAACAAAAAGGTAACAACGCCGGTACCTGGCGCATGCATTTTTGGCTGAATTTCTAAAATATCCAATTCATTTTCTTCCATTTCAAATAATGCACCGATATTACATTCTGCTTTGACGGAGCCCAGCTTTCGCTGGAATATGTCAAAAAATATACAGAAAAATGCAGGTTTAGAATTGAAAATTAAAATTTTATTAAAGATGCTGAAAGGGGAGATGTGACCCCGTTTCCTATAGTATAATAAACATAACTTTCGAGAAAAGAAGGATTTGTTGCAAATGCCAACAATTAGTATGTTTTACGGAATAATTATTCAAATGTTTTGGGACGATCATGCCCCGCCGCATTTTCATGCCCTTTATGGTGAGCACGAGGTTCTTATTAATATCATCACTCTTGAAATTATTAAAGGCAGTATGCCCCGCAGAGCCTTATCATTGATACTGGAGTGGGCATCTGAACACCGAACCGAACTATTAGAGGATTGGAAATTATGCGACCAACACAAAACGCCGAAGAAAATACCACCACTAGAGTAATTTGTACCGCGCCGTGGCGATTAACCAAAGTAAAGCCCCTTACTAACTATAGGCTTGAAGTTGAGTTTATTGATGGAACACATGGTTTTGTTGAAATGTCACATCGAGTGACAAGTAACAAAGCGGGTGTTTTTGCAGCATTAAAAGATGTCCATCTATTTAATCAGGTTTATCTTGAGCATGGCGCAGTTACCTGGCCGGGTGAAATCGATCTTGCACCAGACGCCATGTATGATGAAATTAAGCTTCATGGTAAATGGGTTTTGATGTAAAAAAATATTCAAAAAAATACAGATTTAGAATCGAAAATTAAAATTTTATTAAAGATGTTGAAAGGGCAGATGTGACACTGTTTATCTTTATGCAAGATCCCAAGGTATCACATAATCTTTTTCTGTAAGGGCATATTTCTTTTCTGTCGGCGCGATGATAATAATAAATGTGGATAATAGGTTTTTATATTTTTGTTTTTTATTAAAAATACTGTTAAAAGATTTTGAAATATTTGTATCATCTGAAATTTTTATTTCTCTTTGAAGTTTAAAAATTATTTAGTAAATTATCAAATGATTGCCATGGCAAAGCTATAATATCATCTGTCAACAACAGCGCGCTCTTACAACGACAAATGATATACGCGGGTTTTATGCAATCATATTCATTCATAAATTTTATAATATGTTTTGCGTCATGCAAAGTAGGTGTTTCAGTCCATTTTACTTCGATGGGAAGATATTTTTTATTATATTCAATTAAAAAATCAATTTCCGGACCTGCATGATCACGCCAATAGCATAATTTTGCGCTTGGCATGAAAATTCGTATAAACCGAAGCAATTCTAGTCCAACAAATTGCTCGAACTTTTGACTTAATGCTTTAAAAGATAATTGCTGTCCTTCGTTTGCAGCAATACGCTGAATCCCTAAATCAAAAAATAAATATTTTGGCGTTTTTGTTAATTTGCGACGTCTAGTCATTTGGGTGAGAGGTTCAATTCTTTCTGCAATGAAGCAATCCTCTAATACTTGAAAATATTCTGTAATCGTATGACGCCCAACGCCAAGTTCTTGTGATAATTTATTAATATTTATTTGATTGCCAGCTTCGACTGCTGAAAATTCCAAGAATTTTGTAAAACTACCTATTTGTCGTACTAAAGCCTCACCCCGTACTTCTTCTTCAAGATAATTTTTTACGTAAGCTTCTAAATCGATTTGTTTGTTTTGTAAATCTTTTTCTAAATAAATGCCAGGTAAACTACCATAAAGTAATAATAATTCAATTTCAGGAAACGGTTTCGGTAATTCAGATAAGGCTAAAGGATCCAAATGTAAATGAATCACCCGTCCGGGCAATAAATTAAATTCCGCGTGCCGGCGTAATTTGCGAACGGAAGATGCTGTCAGAATAAATTGTGCTTCCTGATTATCAATGAGTAATTGAATTATATCCATGAGCTCTGGCACTTTCTGTACTTCATCGATAATCACGATAGGAGGATGACTCAAATTTTTCTGCTGTTTAAAAGCAGCAATTTGTTGTTGTAGTGAATTAGGCGATTTTTCAAACTGCAAACGAACAGAAGGATCTAACAATGTAAAAGATAAATCGCCTACATTCAGGTGCTTAAGTAACGTGGTTTTGCCAGTTTGGCTTGCGCCAAGCAGTAAAATGCTTTTGCCGCGTTCGAGATGGGTTTTTAGGGTTTTTTCAATGGCTCTTGGGATATATTGCATAAGAAAATAATAATAGAAAATTGCTATAATTTCAACAAATTTCCATGAAATATTAAAAATAATAAGAAATTTTCTATTATATAACAATATGAAAGAATGAGAATTTTTTATTTCAACTATTGTTTTAAGGTTTTGCATAAAAACCTTTCTTATATTTATTAAGTCGATGCTTGAGTAGAATCTAAATATTGTTTACTTTCTGCGCATAATTGTATATAATTTTAGCATATAGTTTAGTTAATTATAAGGTTTGATTTTAAAATTTACGAGGATTTTTTTATGGCATTTGGACAATTTACTGATATGAAATCTACTATCGAAGCAGCGGGAAAACCTGCCGCTTTAGCAGTGATTACCTGGGGTTTTGAATTTGCTAAGACTAAAGTTAATGCTACTGATGGAGAAGAAGTAGAAAAAATACGACAGCAGATTGCACCACACATAGATAATAGTTCTCAAAAACTTGCAATGGACGCACAAAGTCGGGCGTTAGAAGTTACAAAAGAAAAAGAGGGTAAAGAGGTATACATAACAGAACCAAGAACAAAAGATTCTTTTAATCCAGCTAGAATAACAATCAAGTTTAATGATTACGATGGAGTTATAAATGAAGCAATTAAAAACGCGGCATTTTTATTAATCGGCTGGTTGAAAGATGCGCCTGAAGGATTATTAAGAGGAAAACCCGATGTACCTAGAACTCAATTTATTGGATGGGTGCTTGATCAGTGCCTAGGAATCTGTGCGTTGAAAAATGGAGCAGAAAAACTGGAAAGAATGAAAAAACTTGAAGTTATTTTAAGAGTAATGGCAAAGTATCAATCTTTTCAATCAACAGGTGATAAACAGCTTTCAATGATAATCCCTAATCCTCTTGATTATTTTAGAACAAAAGATCCCCTTGCCGAAGAGACAAAAATTGAAATTGGAAAGAAGAGTGTTCATTTAACGGAACAAATTACGGCAGCAAATAAATTACTACAGAACGCAATTAACCTTGAACATCAGGAAATTTTCTCAACCGCTGCAACTGAGAGCTTTAAAAGACTTGAAGATAAAACTGAATCTACTGTACCATTAATTGGTAAATTTATATTAGGTAATTTTGGATCTCAAGAAGTTCCTGAATCACTAGATTATTCTATATTAGTACCAAATGGTAATCTACCAAGCGTCCTAGTAGCAGGCATTCAACAAGTAATAGGGATGCCCGACCTTCAGACAGATACACATTTAAAAGAAATACATAGGCAAAATGCTTTTATTTCTAAGTTAGGAGGATATAGAACTACAAAGCTTATCTCTGTAGAGGAAGAAGTAGTAGAAGAGAAGGAAGTAGTAGAAGAGCAGAATGAATTGGAAAAGGAAGAGAAGGTGCCCACTACTGTAAAAGAAAAGAAGGAATTGCCAGGGAGTAAAGAAAAAGTAGCTGGTGAAACAACTGACACAACAAATACTCAGATTTTTTTAGATAATTTAGCAAAAGCTGAATTAAAAAATGACGGATCTGTTTATGCATATAAAAATAGATTAACAGGCGAATTCTTTGAATATAACCCAAATTTTGAAAATGACGACAAAATAGAAAAAATTACATTTGCCAGCGGTTTTAATCCACTATACCTTAAAAATGACACTACTCGTAAAATTGCTTGGAAACGTTTTATTACTATGCTTAGACTTGCGGATTCTCTGCAAAGATCAATTGAAATCGATAAAGATTTTAGGAAATATTCGCGACAATATGGTGATACCACAACATATCTAATACTTCAAGATGTCATCGAGCAAACAGTTAATTTCGATAAAACATTATGGGACAGTGTGATTACCGAAATCGACAAATGTAAAAAGGCTAGAAACGATATATGGTCGAGCCAAAAATCTAAAGAGAGGAAAGATACGTCCAAACAAGATGAAGGAACAATTGCCGTATTAGAAGAGTTGATTAAATTAAATAAAAATTCAACTGATGATATTCGACAAAAAATCACGAATGCGCAAGAAAAAGTTAAAACAGATATCCAAAATCAAAAAATTAGTTGTGCAAACGATACTCAGGATATGTACAAAGTTTTTGATGAATATGGCAAGAAATTAGAAAAACTAGGAACCTTATCAGGAACAGATATTAGAAAAGCACAAAAAGCTGTCGAAACTGGGAAAGAAGTTGCTTTCAGAAGAGCACATGGTATTGATCAAGCATTGAGAATTTCAAATAAAAAGCATGAAACAACTCCTCCATCACCGAAGTCGCCTACAGGACCATCTTCAACAACAAGGACAGAACAATCACCATCACCAACACTCCTCTCTACACAAACAATAATAGAAGGACAGTCATCAGAAAGTAAAAAAGACAACAGTAAGGAGTTCACTGAGAGCGATACAAAACAACAAGAAGAAAAAGAAAGAAAATACCATAAAGAGCAAAGTACTACGCCCTTACCAGAATTCCAACCATTGCGTGAAAAAATACGGCCTCTTTTAGAAACAAAAAATAATATTGAGCGAAATCGATACTATAAGTATCAAGGCCGCCAAGACCCCAAAGAGCTGGTGATTAATTACGAAAATGGATGGACAGTAAATGAAAATAAATTTAACGAAAAACTTGCCGTTTTAGGTATACAAACGGAAGAACAAGTAAATTCACTACCTCAACTCCAACGCTTAGGAGGAATATTGGAAAACGAACAATTTAAAACTGATTTACAAGACTTCTATACTCGTAAAGATACAGAAATACAAGCAAGCAGCATGTATAGACAATTACTGAACGAGATTCATGCATTAGGAAAAATTGCGAGAAAAATAAAAAAGAATGGATCATATGGATCTGAAGGTACTAAAGTAAATAGCGAAAGAGCCATTCGATTAATGATATGTGAAGAAATGGTTAATCGTTTTTCTGCAATTGCCCTCGATATTAACTCCGAAATTACATATGATCAATTAGAAAAGATGCGGTTTGTTTTATTTGGATATTTAGATCTTCAAAAAACCAGAAAAAAAGAAGTGAATCATACATTTAACAATGAAATCGATAAGCTTATTGACAGAGCAATACTAGATGTTAATAAAGCTCGCGATTTGGTTCGACAAAAAGAGCTTGCGCGAAGCACATTCAATGAAAAAATTAAACGTTATAAAGACATAAACGATGGGATAATAGAAGAAAAAAAAACGATAGGAAATATAATATCAGACTTAAAAGCTGTTAAAAAGTTTGAAAATCTACCATTACATGTTGATTATAATGGCCACAGACGACCTAACGAGAAAGAAAAGACAGTAGTAAATCTCGGAGAACTGAAATCAGGATCAATATCGCTGCATGATGCGTTAAATACGGAAATAAGGAAATTTGTATATAGTGATAAATTCAAGCATCATAATGTCATTAAAAAAATACAAGAGATTGATGAAAAGATAAAAAATTTATATGACCAAACACAGAATTGGATAAACTTGTTTAATACCCATGATGAAGGAAACATGAAACTTGCAACAGAACAACAGGTTTTCTTACGTAAGTATTTTGAAAGTAAAGAAGAATCTAGTGCATTTGCTACATTACTCAATGACTTAGAAAAAACACGAGAAGAATTATCAAAATTCAATGGCATTGAATTTATACGATCAGAACTAGAAACATCAATTACGCATGCATATGATATTCTTGGTCAAATTATTGATAAAAACAAATCCCACTTTGAAGAACAAACAGCCGCGGCCATGTTTAATAAATCTAAAACATTTAGCACAGAAGAAGAAAAATCATTGCATAAAGACCCGGAACTATCACGAGTATCGGTATCGGCTAATGGTTTATTTGGCACTGAGACAAAAGATTACGAAAAATATACTGAAGACGAACAAGCTCTTACTAGAAGAATTATTCATCATTATTTAAAGCATGATCTTTTTAAACAAACTACAGAAGAAGACCCTATAAAAAAAGCTAATACATGCGCTAACACTATTACATATACTAATAATTATGCAGAAATGATAGAAAAACGAGCACAAATACTTTTAGACGAAAAACATGTCAAGAATATTGTAGACGGTCGCAAAGCAGCAGCTCTTCTATATATATCTGCAGGATTAGATAAAAATAAACAAATAGTTCAAAAACGTACGGAGCAAGCAGCAGACCATCTCATAAATAACTATTCTTTGGCCGACTCTAAGGGTTATACAGTATCAAGCTCTTGGTCATCAATATTCGACACCTCTCCGACAGGCTATTGTATAGTTCTATTAGCCGTACATAAAAGCTTAGAAGTAGAATTTCCATCACGCAACAATACAAATACAGCTGTTGCAACTAAAATTCTTGACGATTGTGAAGAAGATGCAATTAGGCTTAAAATAAGCACGCAAGAAAAAGAAAAGCAAAAGAAGACGAGGGTGCCGCGCTCCAACTCTCGCAGCTCCTAAATAAAACTTTTTCGGGAAAAGCCAACGAGCGAACCAACGGCGAACAGCCCAACGGGGTCAAAGCCAGCCATTGGCTCGCGTTTGCGGGTTCTCTACTTACTCCTCCTTACTTTTTATCTGCATCTCATAAATCAAATTACTGGTAGCGCTAGTCGTTATCAAAATATTTTTATCAATTAATTCTTTTAATTCACGTTGCAAGGTTCGTCGCGTTACATCAGAGAGATAAGGGGTCAAAGCCGGCCATTGGTGTGAATATTATAGATATATTCATATTTTTATTCTAAATTTTCAATTTTAAATATAAGATATCATTATTTTTTAATAAGCTATAATTAAATTTACCTTGAAAATAATAAATTTTTATAAGTTGACAATTTGTCAACAATATGTTATTCTTATTTAAAGTAGATTAGGATAAATACATGCATGTAATATCAAGGGCACCATTTAAAAATGCGGCAGAAAAGTATCCTAATCAAGCTAATGCTATTAATTATGTATATTCTGTGTTAAGAAGGGGTAATTTTAAATTGCCAGAGGAATTAAGAAAAGTTTTCCCCTCATTAGATAATTTTAAATATAAGAAAAAATGGTGGATTATCGATATCGGTGGAAATACGTTAAGAATGTTAGCATTTATTGAGTTCCGTGATAATCGTATGTATGTTAAACATATAGTCACGCATGCAGAATATGACAAACTGTGTAAACAATATAGAAGAATAGGGGAATAATATGGGATTTGCAGCAATTAAAAAACAAGCGCATGCATTATTTGATCAGGCGCAATTCATTGGGCATATCCATAGCCAATCTGGTTATGAAAAAGCTATTGCCTTAATGGAAGAGCTTATAGAAGATTATGATTATAATAAGTTACTCATTGAGGTTTTATCCATTAGTATTGAGCGCTGGGAGAATGAATCCGCTGAATTTAATGCATTTAACAAACGCATCCGTCGATTAGATTCCGCGCAGGCAATATTAAAAGTATTAATGGATCAACATAATTTAGGTGTTGCTGATCTTCCAGAAATTGGCTCAAAGTCCTTAGTATCTAAAATACTAAATAATGAACGGAATTTAACAGTCGATCATATTAAGGCTTTAAGCAAACGATTTAAACTTGATCCAGGTTTGTTCATTTAAAAAAGGGGTCAAAGCCGGCCATTGGCGTAAATATTATAGATATTCTTATTCTAAATTTTCATTTTTAAATATATGATTATTTTTTTAATAAGCTATAATTAGCAATACAACATTTCTCTCGTTTATTCATTTTAAAATCATCCTACGACTCATTCACTTAATTTTTAATTTTATTTAAGGAAATCTATGGCTCGCCCCTTACGGATTGAATATCACAATGCTTGGTATCACGTGATGAATCGCGGTGCAAATCGAAAATTTATTTTCACAACCGATGAACATCGCGAATTATTTTTGGATTTGTTAAATAAAATAGTAAAACTATATTCTGTGGAAATTCATTCTTATTGCATAATGGGTAATCATTATCATTTGTTAATTAAAACCCCTTTGCCAAATTTAGGAAAAGCAATGCAGTATTTAAATAGTTCTTATGCACAAAAATATAATCAGATGGAAAAAAGTGATGGTCCATTATTTCGTGGCAGATATAAAGCAATCTTGGTACAAGAGGATAATTATTTAATTCGTGTTAGCCGTTATATTCACTTAAATCCGTTTGTTGCAAAAATTTGTCAATCACCTGAAGAGTATCGCTGGTCCAGTTATCCAGCATATCTCAATAAAATCCAAAATTCTTTTGTCATTACTTCTACTATTTTGGAAGCAATCGGTGGTATTGAAACCTATATTGAATTTATGCAACAAGATCTTGATGAAGAACTTACTAAATTTTATGAACAGTCATTGATTCCTAGCATTCTTGGTGATTCTAGATTTAAAAACATATCATTAAATAAAGCAAAAACACAGCATATTGAAGCCGCACGCCCCGATGTGAAGCGCGTTGTTATACAACCCGATATATCAAAAATTATTGAGGTCATCGCTTTCGTTTATAACATTGATGCAAAGCAGGTAGCGAAGAAAAAGCAAAAAAATTTTCCTCGTATCAGTGCTATTTATTTGTCAAAAATAGTTGGTAAATATTCTTATGTTATTATTGCAGAATACTTTGATACTACCATTGATGCAGTCCGTAATATCATTAGACGTTATAGCAAAAGTTTTTCTAAAAATAAAAATATTCAGCTTGCTATAAGTATATTAGCCGATAGCCAGCTTTGACCCCGCCATTTTATCATTAGAATTTACCTTGAAAATCCGATTGTATCAGACGGATTTTCAAGGTAAAATATAGTATGGAAATACAAAGAACGCATTATATCAACGAAATCAATGGGCTATTAAAATATATGCCCGTGGTGGCACTTATTGGACCGCGTCAGGTGGGTAAAACGACGCTAGCTCGAATGATAGCTTCGAAATATCCTAAAGTGACTTTTTTTGATTTAGAAAATCCTGCGCATCTATCTAAATTAGACGATCCTTTGTTAGCACTGCAATCTCTTTCGGGATTAGTCATTATTGACGAAGTACAACATAAACCGGATTTATTTAAAATCTTGCGTTTTCTCGTCGACCAACCAAACACGCATCGACAATTTTTAGTATTAGGCAGCGCATCCCCCGTGCTATTAGCGCAAACATCTGAGTCACTGGCAGGACGCATTGCATATGTGGAAGTTCATGGATTTTCATTGCAAGAAGTCGGTCACAAACATTGGGAAGAACTTTGGCTGAGAGGTTCATTTCCACGCGCCTATTTAGCATCAACGCAACTCGAAAGCATTCGATGGCGAGAGGAATTTATTAGAACTTTTTTAGAACGTGATTTGCCGCAACTGGGCATCAAAGTACCTGCAATTACCATGCGTCGCTTTTGGATGATGCTAGCACATTATCATGGCCAAATTTGGAATTCTGCCGAATTTGCACGTGCATTTGGCATGAGTGATAAAGCCGTGAGACACTATTTAGATATTTTAAGCTCAACTTTCATCGTAAGACAACTGGTTCCTTGGTGGGAAAATATTTCTAAACGACAAGTGAAAGCACCTAAAATTTTTATCAATGATTGTGGTTTATTACATACCTTGCTCGGATTAGATACTATGGAAGAATTGGAGTCTCATCCAAAAGTCGGAGCCTCATGGGAAAGTTTTGCTATGAATACAGTACTCACACAATTAAATATTAAACCCGATGAAAGTTTTTTTTGGAGTACTTATACAGGTGCAGAATTAGATCTTCTCATTATAAAAGGCAATACCCGTATTGGTTTTGAATTTAAAAGAAATAGCGCACCTCAAATCTCAAAATCTATTTCTATTGCTTTGAAAGATTTAAACTTATCGCACGTTTATATTGTATATGTAGGCGATGAGCAATATCCTATTGCTAAAAATGTGACAGCGCTTGGATTATCGAATATTCTTACAACCATAAGACCTTTAAAAATGTAGAAAACACAAAACACGTGATCAAGCTGGCCATTGGCTGGCGTTTGCGGGTTCCCTGCTTACTCCTCCTTACACTTTGCCTGCATCTCATAAATCAAATTACTGGTAGCGCCAGTTATCAAAATATTTTTATCAATTAAATCTTTTAATTCACGTTGCAAGGTTCGTCGCGTTACATCAGGACAAATATTTTCAAACTGCTGAATGGTAATATTGCCATGTTTTGCAATGAATTCAATCGCGAGTTTTTGTTATTAGAAAAGTAAAACCGCAAAGACATTCATCTAAAAATTCTTAGCCAATGACCAGTTTTGACCCTAATCTTTTTATTATTGTCTTATTTTTTACCAGAAAAGCCTAACATAACTTTCTAATATATACCTTCTCTTCTATAGTATAAGTATTAGAGGTAAAAAAGTTGGATCATAATATATGAATATAAAAAATAATGATTCATCATCCATATCTTATGAACACTACAAAGATGCTTTAATTAAAAAAATTAAAGATATTGAA
>JABDEF010000038.1 GCA_013287235.1 Gammaproteobacteria bacterium | reverse complement strand
ATAACGCCAAATTTTCCATCTCCCAGCAAATTTTGCTGAATGGCGCTTATGACGCCTTAATGAAAAAGCGCGAATATGCTGAGTATGAAGTCCAAGATTTGATGGTGTCTCGCGAAGCGGTGAATCATATTTATGAATTATGGGGTCTCAATGAAGAGCAGCTTCGTTCACCAATTTACTCACCTTATTATGCGGAAAATATTTCAAAATTACCCAAGACCACGCTATTAATTGGTGAATTTGATGGTATGCGCAGCGATTCGGAGGCTTATTTTAAAAAATTACAACAAAATGGATGTTAGGCTTCTAAAAAAATATTACCGGGTCAATGTCACCATACGATGTTGTTACAAGGAGTGATGAATGAAGAAGAAGACCCAGCCAAAGACATTGCGGATATACTGAGAAATTATTAATTCGTTTTAACTCGACTTTGGCCACCCTACATCAATTATATTATTAAAGTTGAGAATGGCGTTATTATATTAAGAAGTGCTCTGAAGTTCCTGGCATAATTTTTTCATCAGATTTTATTGATTCATATGGCGCGACCGGAGAGATTCGAACTCCCGACCACCTGGTTCGAAGCCAGAAATGGTAAAATTAATTTATTTTAAAATCAATACCTTACGATGTATTGGCGTACAAAAAATCTACTAAAACCGATCTAAATCAACGATATTTTAGGTGGGTTTGCTACAATTTTGGTACAGTTGAGTAACAAGAAGAATAAAGGAGAATATTCATTATCATGAGTTGTTCCATATTAATTATTGGTATTATAGGGTGATGTTTAATAGGAACCCATTTGATGAAAGCCATTTTTAATATATTGATTTGCCTGATTACTCTGTTGATATATTCACCATCACAAGCTTTGACGAATGAAATTCTTTCTAAAAAAAATGTATCAAAATCACCAAGAGAAAATCAATTTTTAAATACTCGTATCATTGATAGCATGAAAACCTATCACATTCTTGAGATTATTTCTAATGTTGCAGATACTTATCACTGGCCAGCGGGGTATACTCATGAATAAATCATTAGTTGTGATCACAGGTGCAAGTTCGGGAATTGGTGCTTCTATGGCAGCCGTTTTTTCTCACGCAGGATATCCAGTATGCTTATTATCCCGAAACCAAGCTGCTATGGAAAAATTTAATCTACCGAACTCTCTCTGTTTATCAGTAGATGTGACAGAGCTAGAAGCTTTTAAAAAAGCGATTGATTTGGCTGAAGATAAATTTGGGCCAGTTGATTTACTCTGTAATAATGCAGGTTTTGTTAAAGCCGGAGATTTTGTTGATGTCGCTCATGAAATGAATGAAACGATGATTAATGTGAATATAAAAGGCGTTATTAATGGTCTTGAAATTGTTTTATCACGTATGCGCGAACAAAAAGGTGAAACAATCATTAATACGAGTTCAGTTGCTGATCGCAATGCGAGACTCAATTTTGCAGTATATGCTGCGACGAAAGCGGCTGTTAAGAGTATAACAGAGTCTCTTCGGATGGCTAATGCAAAATATGGTATACGTATCTGTAATCTCGCGCCTGCAAAAATTAGGACTCCTATGTTGATTTCAAGTACCTTACCCGCAAGTGAAGTAGTAGAACCGATAGATGTAGCTCGTGTTGCACTTTGGATATATGAGCAACCACAAGGCATTTGTATACGCGATTTGGTGATTGCACCTACGTCTTATGAACCTTGAGGGGGAATGGATGAATAGGAAAAATAATGTCGACAAACTTTAATTTAAATAATCATCTTACTTTATCCCAACAAGTGGCAAATTCACTTAAAAAAATTGATGGAGTGAAAGCAATTGTATTGGGAGGATCACTTGCACGCGGTGAGGGACATCCTGACTCTGATATTGATTTAGGTATTTATTATGATCCACATTCTAAACCTTCGATTGATTTATTACGTGATAAGGCTCGCGAATTAGATGATAGACATGCGAGCGACTTAATGACGGATTTTGGTGAATGGGGAAAATGGGTAAATGGTGGTGGGTGGTTAACAATTAATAATCAAGCCGTCGATTTACTTTATCGTGATCTTGATTTTGTTAATAAGGTCGTAGCGGATTGTGAAGAAGGGAATCCAACTTGTGATTATTATCCCGGCCATCCTCATGGATTTCATAACCACGTTTATTTATCAGAAATTCATTTCTGTCAGGTATTGTATGATCCTTTTGATATAATGGCTAGTTTGAAGAAGAGGTTGAAAACTTATCCTCCATTGCTTAAAAAGGCAATTATAGAAAAGTACCTTTGGGAAGCTGAGTTTTCACTTAAAACTAGCCTTAAAGCAGCTAATCGAGAAGACATTTTTTATGTCATTGGCTGTTTTTTTCGATGCATTGCTTGTTTGATACAGGTGCTTTTTGCACTAAATGAACGTTATTTTATTAACGAAAAAAGTGCAGTGATGATAGTTGATACCCTCACAAAAAAGCCCCCTCAATTTAAAGAAATGATTGTCACCATTTTATCTGGGTCTGGGCGTGATGCCTCCGAATTATTAGATAGTGCAAATAAAATACGAGTATTAATTGAAAATGTTAAAAATTGTTTGACCTTGACGTAACGTCATACTTTAAGCTGCAGTTGAAGAGGAAAAGCGATGTCGCAATGGTATGTAAAAGAATTGAGTGAATTGACGAAAGTATCTATTCGTACTTTACATCACTATGATCGTATTGATTTATTAAAACCATCTATACGCTTACCAAATAGCTATCGATTGTACTCTGAGGCTGATCTATTGAAATTGCAGCAGATTCTAGCATTAAAGTTTTTTGGATTTAGCTTGGCAAAAATCAAAGAAATGTTAAATAAAAAATTAACTACGATTGATCATTTGCGAGCACAAAAAAATTATTTACAGCAACAAGCAATAAATTTAGAAAATGCTAATCAGATGTTGGATGATGCAATTAAGAAATTTGAAACCAATGGATCAATTGATTTTAATGACATTGTAAAATTAATTGAGGTCTATCATATGACTGAAGAACTAAAGAAAACATGGGCAGGGAATGTTTATACTGATGATCAACTTAAACAATTTGCTGAGTTAAAACAGCGTTATTCTGAAAAAGAGATTACAGAATATACAGAACGCTGGCAGAACCTGATCGATGAAGTTAAAAATGCATTACACGAAGATCCAAAAGGTCCGATTGGAAAAAGTCTAGCTAAGCGCTGGCTTGCGCTTGTGGATGAAGTATATGGCAATCATCCTGAATTAAAATCAGCTGTTCATGATGCGTATAAGCAGGAAAAAATTCCAAACTCACCCTTTAATAAAGACGTTTTTGACTGGATTGAGAAAGCAATAGGTAACAAAAAATGATACATGAAAAAGTTTATCAATCACCTGTCGTTAAAATCAATTATGCTGAGAGCCAGGATAATGAACCACCATTTTTATTACTGCATGGCGGTTCATCTCGATGGCAATCATTTGAAGTGATTATTCCTGATTTAAGTAAAGATTATCATATCTATGCGCCTGATTTGCGTGGTCATGGCAAATCAGGTCGTGTTCCACAAAGCTATAAAATTCAGGATTATGAAGCTGATCTTATTTCATTTATTAAAAATGTTATAAAAAAGCCTACAATTATTTTTGGCCATTCTCTCGGTGGAATGGTAGGTGTCATGTTAGCAGCGCATTATCCTGAAATGGTAAAAGCACTTATTATTGGTGACTCGCCTTTATCATTTGAAACGATATGCAATCATCTTCATCAACATCGTGAAATGACAATACAATGGCGTGATTGGGCACGTATGCATTCCTCACAATTAATTGCGCAAAATCTTAAAGAAATGTTAGTGCCAGTTCCCGGAAAAGACACTCCTATAAAAGCCAAAGAAATATTTGGTGAAAATAATCCTTGGTTTGATTTTATGGGCGAATGCTTAAATCAAAATGATCCGGACATGTTAACATCGATTATCGATGACTATGAAGCGACTGTTAAAGAATACGATGTACAGAAGTTATTTCCTAAAATCACATGCCCAGTATTGATTTTGCGAGGAAGTGAAGAGCAGGGTAGTTTAATTTCTGATGAAGATGCAAATAATGCTTTAAATTTGCTACCACATGCCATACAAATTCAAATTTCACATGTAGGGCATGCATTATTTATGCAGGACAAAGATGCTGTGGTAAAATCCGTTCTCGAATTTTTATGGTCACAGTTGAGTTAATTTATGATAATTATTGAAACAGAAAGATTACTATTAAGAACATGGGAAGATAAGGATATTGAACCTTATTTTCAAATCAACCAAGATCCAAAGGTGATTGAATTTTTAACAGGGCCGCTCACAATGAAGGAAGTAACCGATTTTATTTCATTTGTGAACAAACAATTTGATGAAATCGGATATTCAGTTTGGGCGGCCGAAGAGAAATCAAGCGGTAAATTAATAGGGTACATCGGATTAGACCCAATTAAATGGAATCCACCTTTTGGCAAAGCAGTAGAAATTGAATGGCGGCTGGGGTCGGAATATTGGCATAAAGGATATGCCACAGAAGGTGCAAAAGCATGCTTAGACTTTGCATTTAATAAATGTGGCCTTAAAGAAATTGTCTCATTTGCTGTGCCTGCTAATATTCGTTCCATTCGTGTAATGGAAAAAATTGGTATGCAGCGAGATATCAATGGAGATTTTGCGCATCCAAAGCTACCTGCTGATCATAAACTTTCAAAACATGTTTTGTATCGTATGAATCGTGAGGAATTTAATAAATTATGTACAAAATAATTCCTGACTATCAACCCCTTCCGAAAGATAATGAAGTTTTAAATGAATCATTAATGGCTTTTAATGAACATTTTTTGGGTGAAAGAGGTCGACCTCTTTCAATTTTTTTGAAAGATGATCATAGCGTGATTCATGGTGGAGTTGTCGCCTGGGTACATTCTGATTCTATTCACATTGATACATTATGGGTTAATGATAATCTCCGTGGCCAAGGATTTGGTAAAAAATTACTGCAAACAGCAGAAGATGAGTCTCGCAAAGCAGGATGCTATTTCTCAACTGTAAATACAATGGACTACCAAGCGGAAGGTTTTTACTTGAAGCATGGATATAATAAAATCTGTGAGTTTAAAAACTATATTTTTGAGCATACACGAATATTCCTTAGGAAAAGATTGTAAAATCTATTTAGGCCAACTAGGCGATCTATCTATGAATTTACCAAAAGATATCCAAAAGAAAAATTTTCACGATGCGATGAAAAAAATGACCACAACTCCTGGATGGGATATTTTAGAAGAAAATACTCTTCTAGCATTAAAATCTGGCGCACACATTCCACTGGTTAATACTGTTTAGGGTGATCCTACTCCAGAAAATATAGAAAAAATAAAATTATTTTTCCCATCTCATTCTTTTTCTTGGTTGTTAACAACAGAACAAAACGATAAAAATCTACTTGACTCAGGATTTAAAGGTCCTGAGCTATCGCCAGAAATGATTTTATGTTTAGATAAGTACACATTTGACAAATATCCATCGAATATTCTAGTTAAAATAGCTAAATCAAATGAGGAACTTGATCTTTGGACCCAGGTTGCATCGGAAACTTTTCAGATTAGCGCCGCTGATCTTAAGGAGTTTTTTGAGCCGTTGATTCAAATAGCGGGAGACATTCCATTTCTAATTTATTACAACGATATTCCCGCTGCAACATCCTTAGTATATTGTGATAATGACATTGCAGGGATATATGCTATGAGCACTCTATCACAATTTCGACGAAAAGGATTGGGTCGTGCTGCCGTCCAAGCTTGCCTTGAGGTAGCGAAGGATCACAATCTTTCTTATGTTGTTCTTTATACTTCATCAATGGGACAGCCACTGTATGAAAAAATGGGGTTTAAGGTATCTCAAATTTTGAAAGAATATTTTTTTACCCATACACAGAGCGAAGCACTCAAATGAAACCGATACTACTTGATTTACCTATGCCTATTACTACACCACGCTTGATATTAAGACCGCCAGTCGTGGGTGATGGTATTGTTGTTAATTCCGCTGTTTTAGAATCATTAGAAATGCTGCAACAATTTATGCCGTGGGTGAAAGAAACACCAACAGTAAATGATTCTGAAGAATTCGTGAGACAGTCTGCTGCCAATTGGATTCTAAAGAAAAATGATGAACCCTATTTGCCATTATTTATTTTTAATAAGGAAGATCAGCAATTCATTGGTTGTACTGGATACCATCATTATGATTGGGAAATTCCCTGTTTAGAAACAGGATACTGGCTCCGAAGTAGTGCGTTAAGGCAGGGGTATATGACAGAAGCCATTAATGCACTCACGCAATATGCTTTTAGAGTATTAAAAATTAAACGTATGGCAATTACCTGTGAGAAAAATAATACCCGAAGTAGAAAAATTCCAGAACGATTAGGTTATACGCTCGAAGCGACTCTAAAAGCAAACCGTAGAAATCTTATAACAAATGAGCTAGCAGATACGCTCATTTATTCAATATATGATATAAAAAATTTACCTGCTTTATCCGTACAATGGGATGAAAAATTAAATGTACCCTAATTTAAGAAAGTATGGAAAACCGCCATTTAGGGTAGCACTAGTTCATGGCGGCCCTGGCGCACCAGGTGAAATGGCACCTCTTGCTCGAGCATTATCGGAAGACTTTGGTGTATTAGAACCTCTTCAGACAAAATCGACATTAGAAGACCAGGTACAAGAACTTAAGGAAATTCTAGAAAAAAATCGGGAAATTCCTTTAATACTTGTGGGTTTTTCATGGGGCGCGATGTTAAGTTTCATATTGACAGCCAAATATCCAACTCTCGTAAAAAAACTCATTCTGATTAGTAGCGCCGTTTTTGATGAGAAATATGCAAGCGCAATTATGCAAACTTCTCTAAGTAGATTATCTAATGATGAAAAAAATAAAATCCATCTATTAACGGATCAGTTAAAAGATCCTGATGTAACTGATAAAAATAATATTTTTTCCTTATTTGCAGACATACTTTTTAAAGCAGACACATATGATGCATTGACTTTTCCAAAAGAAATATTAGAATATCAATATGATATTAATCAGTCCGTCTGGAATGATGCAAAAAAGTTACGTCAAAGCGGCGAACTCATTCAATTAGGTCATCAAATTAACTGTCCTGTTGTCGCCATTCATGGTGATTATGATCCTCATCCTAGCGATGGTATAAAAATTCCATTAGCATCTGTCATCAAAAACTTCAAATTTATCCTTTTAGAAAAATGTGGGCATTATCCTTGGATTGAAAAATTCGCAAAAAACGAATTCATTAATATCATGAAATCTGAAATTAACGAATGAGAGGAAATATTAATGGCTAGAAATATTGTTATAACCGGCGCAATGGGTAGTGGAAAATCTACTGTTTTGGCATTGTTAAAACAAAAAGGATTTATTACCGTGGAAGAACCAGCAAGACCTATATTGGCAGAACAACGCAGTATTGAAGAAGAAGGTGTTCCAGAAAAAAATCCAAAGCTTTTTACACAACTTTTATTATCACGCGCGATTTATCAATACAAGATGATGCAAATCAATGAGGGTGTTGTCATTTTCGATCGCGGTGTTCCTGATAATATTGCTTATGCTGAAGGGTTTGATTTGGATTATAAACCTGCACATTTAGCTTCAAAGCTATTTCGCTATGAAAAAAATGTTTTTATTTTTCCCGCATGGGAAGAGATTTATGCAACAGATGATGAGCGAAAGATGACATTTTTACAAGCGAAAGCATTTGGTGATAATGTGCGAAAAATCTATGAAAACTATGGTTATTCGATTATTGATGTACCCTGTGTTTCCCCTGAAGAACGTGCTCGGTTTATCATTGATAAATTATAATAGGAACCTTATTCGGCTCTTATCAAAAGATTGAATTTTTAACTAAAAAAGTTGACAGACTGCTTTAATTATACTAGTTTTATCAGACAATAAGGAGCGCACCCATGATGATTTTCAATAATTAATATCGTTTCACAAGCAACCATTTGCTGTTGGATAATTATCATTGTATACCTTCATCTAAAAACTGAGCACTTGTGAAATGACATACCAGTTGATGCTCGTTTTTAGTGTGGAGAACTCTTATGAAAATAGATCGAAATATCACACCTTTCTTTGATATCAATGATATTCTTGCAATATTAACAAAAAATTTAAAGAACATCCTTAAAGACCAATTAATTGGGGTTTATTTGACAGGATCGTTAACCTATGGGGATTTTGATCTCGGGAGCAGCGATATTGATTTCCTTGTGGTGTTAAATTCTGCCTTGTCGGGAGAATTGCGCGAAAAGGTCAAAACACTGCATGATCAGATTGAAAGACAATATCCTAAATGGTCTAAACGAATAGAATGTTCATACATTACTGAAGATATGTTGCAATGTATTGACCCTCCTGTCAAACTTCGACCTTATGTTAACGGGGGGAAGATGTGGAATCCTGATCCTCCTTACGGCAATGAATGGCTTATCAATCTTTACGCGCTATATGAATGTGGGATTGCACTCATTGGACCTAATCCTAAGCTATTGATTGGACATCCTGTGGATGTGAGGGAAGTTAGAAATGCATCCAAAAAGGATTTACACCAAGAATGGAAGTTACTGCTCAAAAATCCGGAACCATTACAAGATAGTCATTTTCAAGCCTATGCTATCCTGACACTTTGTCGCATTTAATACCGAGATAAACATGATCCCATTGCTTCTAAAAGAACTTCTGCTAATTGGGTTAAAAAAACGTATGGGAACCCTTGGGTTGATTTAATCGAAAAAGCAGAAAATTGGCAGCATGGTCAAGAAATAGATTCTATGAATGAAGTTTTAGAATTTATTCGTTTTGTAGTAAAAGAATTGCAGGAGTAGAAATATGAATACAAAAGTTTAAGTCGTTCCTTATAACGCTGAATGGCCGAATATATTTAAACAAGAAGCAAAACGTATAAAGGACGCTCTTGGCGATAACTGCATTACGATTCATCATATTGGATCAACTGCCATTCCGAATTTAAGTGCTAAACCCATTATTGATATGATTCCCGTGGTGAAAGACATTCTTCGAGTAAAAGAGTCTGTTTCTGCCATGGAAAAATTAGGCTACGAATCTATAGGTGAATATGGCATGTTGTTTAGGCATTTCTTTATAAAAAGAGAGCCCGGTCAGTTTTTTAATATCCATGTTTTTGAAGAAAATAATCCAGATATTGACAGACATTTAAAATTTCGTGATTGGATGCAAACACATTTAGAGGATCGGGAGGCTTACGAGAAACTAAAAATAAATTTAGCATCTCAGTTTCCGAATGATATTTTTGGTTATGTATCAGGGAAAGATAAGTTCGTAGAAAGCATTGATGAAAAAACTGGATTTGATGGAATACGTGCCGTGCTCGCATTAAAGAATCAAGAGTGGGATGCTGTGCGAAATTTTCGTCAAAAATATTTTTTTGATCTTGTTCCCATTGTTGATCCTTATACATGGACATTCAAAGATAAACAGCATGCACATATTATTCTTTATAAGGGTATAAAAATTGTTGGCTATGCGCATATTCAATTTTGGCCTGATAAAAAAGCTGCGATGCGTATTATTGTTATTGATGAGCCTTATCGTAATCAAGGGTTTGGAAGTGAGTTATTAAAAATTTGCGAACGTTGGTTGAAAAATCAGGAAATTCGTATATTGCATGTCGAATCAAGATTGACTTCTTATCCATTTTATAAACGGCATAAATATATCGAGATGTCATTTGATGATCCAGAAGGGCATGAAACACATCCGAACGATATTGCCATCGGCAAAGTTCTATGAAAGACACAAGTTGTGACAAAATTCAAAGCTTGTGAGCTAATTGCTGTGCGTTTCTTGCAGAAAAACAGCAGTTACAAGTGCGCCAATTAAAAAAATACATCCGCCAATGAGTAAGGTGATTTGCATTCCAAAAATAAAATTAGCTGATGTAGTTATAATCGTTCCAAAAATTGCAACACCAATAAGGCTACCCACTTGTCGACTGGCATTTAGTGCGCCAGATGCAATCCCTGCTTGATCTTTTGGTGCAGCGTTTATGACTGCGATGGTCGCAGCAGGCATAGTAAATGCTGTTCCAAATCCAATGGCAGCCAATGGTAGAGCTAAAAGTAAATAAGAGGGTGCGTGTCGTCCAACGATGAGTAATGCAAAAAAACCTATTCCACCAATGATCAGCCCTGCAATCATAGGTAATCTAGGGCCAGTGATACTGGCAATTCTCCCTGCAATGTAAGAGGCTAATGCAACAAACCCCGGCAGTGGCAATATGGCAAGCCCTGTCATTAACACAGAGTATTCTCTGATTTGTTGAAAGTAGAGAGGTAAAATAAATAATTCTCCATAAAATCCAATATTCAGGATCATGCCAATGGCAATGGCGGTAGAAAATGTTTTAGATTGAAATAATGACAATGGCAGCATGGGTAATATCGTTCGTTGCTCCACAGCTAAAAATGCAATAAATGACATTAAGAAGATGATGAATGCGCTGATGACTAGCGCTGACATCCAGCCTAATCGTCCGGCTTCAATCAATCCAAAAGCAAGTGCTGCTATGCCAACGATAGCGAGAATTTGCCCATGGATGTCGAAACCATGTTTAGCAATACTGAATGGATTTGTGATGTATTTCATCGTTAATAAAATTCCGATGATTCCTACTGGGATATTAACAAAAAAAACAGCTCTCCATCCAAATGAAGCGGTGAGCGCTGCGCCAATTAATGGACCCGATGCAGCAGCAATGCCGCCTACCGCCGCCCATATTCCAATCGCTTGTGCTCGATCTTTTTTATTTTCATAAGATGAATTAATGAGTGCTAATGATGTGGGAACTAAGAATGCAGCGCCGACACCTTGCAATAATCTAAATACGGTCAGTAGCACGAAAGTATTTGCTAATCCGCATCCAAGAGAAGACAAAACAAATATTGCCAAGCCGCAAATATAAGCTATTTTAGCGCCAAAGCGATCGCCCAAGTTACCTGCAGACAATAACAGGCTTGCAAAAGTTAAGGTATACCCATCGACAATCCATTGCAATCCGGAGACACTCGCGTTTAGATTTATTTGTATGCTAGGAAGTGCCACATTTACGATAGTGACATCAATGATAACCATGAAAAAACCTAAGACTAGCGCAATTAAGGGCATAGGGGTGGTGGGTTTGGCAGCTTGCATAAAATACCTCCTGTTGTTTCATCTATAAGATGTAGTATAGATGTTTCAATTTTGGAAATATACTGCTATAATTATTAACATATGTTTCTATTTAGTTGACAACTATGTCAGATTTAGACCGTTTTGAGCTTTTTACTTATGTTGCCCAAGCAAGCAGTTTGACGCAGGCAGCCGTTATTCTGGGGATGACGAAGGCTTCCTTAAGCAAGCAAATTAAGCGGTTAGAAGTCGATTTAAAAGTGGATTTATTTTCAAGGCATGGGCAGCGCTTGCATCTTACGCCACAAGGAAAGCTTTTATTGGAACAATGCTTACGTTTAAAAAAAGAGTTGGATGATGCGCGTTCCATTTGTCAGCAATTTCATGAAGAGCCAGAGGGCACGCTGCATGTTGTTGCATTTGAATATTTTGCTAAGAAACTTATTTTCCCTCAGTTAAAAGCTTTTTTGCAACGCTATCCTAAATTACAACTGTATATTGATACCAGTGAGCGCATCCCTAATTTTGAGCGCGAGCAAATTGATTTGGCGGTTGGTTTTTCATTACCAGCCCCTGCTGATATTGTGCGAAAAAGAATGACAACCACACGTTATGTGTTATGCGGATCGGCGCAGTATTTTAAAGAAAATGATGCGCCAAAAAATTTAAATGATTTAAAAAATCATTTTTATATTGGGCATAGCAGTCGCACAGAAGTATATTCAATAAAATTACAGCCGGGATATGAAATGATTATTACCCCGCATATTTTATTGAATAGAGTTACTTCAATGATAGAGTGTGCAAAAGAAGGTTTAGGTTTGGTGCAATTGCCTTTGTATATGTTGCAAGATCTCTTAGATGATGGTGAGCTCATTGAAGTATTAAAGCAATATCAGGCGGTAGATGAAAATGTTTATTACTATTATCCAAAGTACCGATATGCTCAACCAAAAGTGCGGAAATTTATAGATTTTTTCCTATGATAAAGGTTTATGGAGTTTAACTCACTTACAAAAAACGGATATTTAATAAACTAAGAATTGCTCAAATAAGGAAAGCAACTATTTTTGTTTATTTTTTACTTTTTTTAACAGTGTAGTTCCACTGGCTGTCATATATGTATCCTAATTTTCCAATAAAGATTAGATTTAAACACATACCATTGCTAGGCGCTTTTCTTATCATACTAAATTTTTTGTAATTTAATTCAGTCGATTTAAATAAATTATCAAGTGGAATAATAAGTTCATCAAAAACAATATGTTGATCGCCATTTAAGCTGTGGATACTATCTAATATGCGCACATAAACTAAAGTTTCCGAAGACGTATGTTTAATCATGAAACTGCTAACAGTGCCGTAAATTTTGCCTGAAGTAGTGTTACGGTCAATGACTTTTAAATCTTTCGTATGCGATCTAAAAATACTAGTATTAAGGCAATAGTTGCTATCATTGGCACTTCCTACATTCGAAGTGGTGTCTAAAAACCAGTTAAAAGCCTGTGAAAAATCATGGTTCTTAGAAAAAACATAATAGCTAATTTTTTCTGCTCGCTGATTAGAGCCATTTATACTATCTTGACTGCTAGCTAATTGATTGAGGTAATTAAATTCTGGAATACGATAAGTATTTGTGTGAGTAAAAGAAGTATTTACTTTATCGATGATTTTATAACTGTAACGTCTCACCGGGTCAGTATCAAAATCACCATATGATACTTCAACCGTTAAAATTTTATTTTTATCGGCAATTTGATAAAAATTAGGCGCAGCTGTGCTGAATATGGGTTGTATATAAGGAATAATTTCATCCACAGAGATAAAATTTTGCAATATGCCAAATAAGATCATCCCTTCAGAATATCCTTGATAAGGTTGTTTATAGCGTCTATGCAAATTAGCATCGCTAGGGAAAAGCGGGTCTTCTTCAATCGCTGCTAATCCAAATTCATTCACACCAAATTTAACATCATTTTTTGAAATTAATGCATAAAATTTATTATTGTGCTGATAAGAATTTCCATACCATTCTTCGAACTGTTTAATAGGTTGCACAAGCTCAAAACTT
>JABDEF010000037.1:550-13470 GCA_013287235.1 Gammaproteobacteria bacterium | reverse complement strand
AAGGACATGAAAAATGCAAAATAGAATGTATAACATTTTAGAAGCATTTTATGAATTTATAGAGTCAACAAATTATTGGGACGATACTGTTAATAAAGAAACATTGGAATTGAACATTGCACGTGCAAAATTGTTTATCTCAACCATCCAAAAAATCAGTGAAATGGCGGAAGAACTTTCACTCCAGTATAGTGATGAATATAGAAAAAAATCTCAAGAAATCTATGAAAAAATGAAAAACATGGATAGCTTTATCGATGTCAAGCCAGAAAGGAGCTATGATGATCATGAGATTGGGATCGATACACCGTATGAAGAGACAGAAGTCACTTTATTAACAACAGCAATTAGAAAAGGAAAAACCCATATCGTAAAGCTATTACTCGATGTGAATGCAGATCCTAATAACAACGGGTATGACACTGAGCCTCTTGTGACTTACTCTCTTAGTCTGATCGAAAAGTGTCAGAGAGAACCTACCTATGAAAATGAAATGATAGCAAAGTCTCAATCTGATATTCTTCGTCTTTTATTAGAGGCTAAGGCTGATCCTCGCAACGAGGATGACTATCGTCAAAGTGCATTTAGGTATTTTTATTGCGTCAATGCAGATATTCAAATCATGTTGGGAAATGCATCGTCAAATCCAAATACACCGCTTGAGTATGCTATTCAATACGGGAATATGCCGTTGGTTCAGCTTTTATTAGATAAAAAAGCAAATCCTGATTATACTCCCAAAGTTTATTCTTGGGCTCCAATCAAGATTGCAGTAAATGCCAATCATATAGACATCGTGCACTATTTGTTAAGCTTACCCACCAAAAGACCGTCTAAAGCAATTAATGAAGCATACAAAAAAGCCATTGAGAATAAACATCTAAAAATAATTAAACTTTTACTTGAATATGGCGCTTTTATTTCTGAACCATTAGAATTAAAGGGCATTTTAGATGATTGCCCTCAAGATGATCCAGATATTCTATTTTGTTTGAATGCGTTATGCAGGCAAGAGGAAGATACAGAGCACAATGTATTGGCTAAAAAAATTTTTCAGCCTATTAAAAAATATCGTGAAAAATTAGAATATGTCCATATGTTATTTAAAAGAGAGGTAGGTCATGAAATAAAAGTGGACATACCTTGCTACATACCAAAAGAACTCATAAATATTATTCAGGAATGCGATGTACCATTAGAGGGAAGGATAAAATTTAAGCCGAACGAAATTGATAAATATTTACCAAAAAAAAGCTGTACGATTCTGTAAAAGTTTCTAAAATTTCTTTTTCTGCAAATAATAATTGAATGACTTAAAGTGAATATGGAATTATAGAAAATGCATGAACATCAGGCGTAAAATCTTTTGAATTTCGTGTTACGAGTAATAACTTATGATTAAGTGCCACAGCTGCTTGAAAAGCGTCTGGTAATTTCCACTTATTTTGCCTCCGGAGTTCTGCGGCCATATCCGCCTCAACTTGAGTAATTGCAATTGTGTTAAAGCGATCCAGAAAAGCTTTTGTTATGGATAAATTGCTTGGATCAACACCTACAAGTACTTCAGCACGCGTGATGACGGAAATATAAGAGTTTTTAATATTGGATTTTAGCCATGCTGTTGCTTTTGAAATATTATTTAAGTGGTCAATAAGAATGACTGAATCCAAAAGATATTTCATAATTATTTCCATTCATCTCTTAATTTCTCTTGGTATGTTAATCCATCACCTTTTTTCCAAATGCCTGCTGTTTGAGCTAATATCTCTTCGATTGAAAGTTGTTTTTCAGATTCTACCTTGCTCCGATAATACCGCAGAGCCTCGCGAACAATTTCTGTCATGGGAATATGACGTAAATTTGCCTGCTTATCTAGCCATTTTTTTTCAGCATTATCTAGACTAATCACAGTACGTTTCATATCAAATTTCCTAGTGATATCAGTATATTCATTAAATGATATCATATATCACTTCAAAATACAAGAAAAAGAAAGTGCCTATATTGTCAACTTTAACGAAATATATTCTAATTTTATCATTTGGTTAAAGATTATGTATTTTAAATCGAAACCAACTGTAAAACTTGCCGAAGCTGCTTTACCATTTGCTCGGCGGCATATAAAAACACATAGAGGTAAACAACCACTTCTTCTTGTTCTTTTTTCGCCTCACTAAAAATATAACTTTTTAATGCAGAAAGATCCGGAAGCTTTATCTCTTTTTCGATTTTCTGCGATTCTATCCCTTTCGCGATTTTTTCCAATACATCACAAACCCCCATATGAAAATGATTTAACATTGCAACATTCGAAAATAGCATTTTAATATGAGGAGAAGCGATATAGGCATGCTGCATCGCAGAAATGGCGCGTAAAATTTCTTTTTCTGCAAATAATAATTGGTTGAAATCGTAAAGGTAAAACTTCTCCCCCATGAATTCACGAGATGAATCAACCGCTAATTTGCGTTGCTTGATGAGAAATTTTGCAATATCCTCATCCAATATTTGATAACTTTCTATCGTTTCATTGGTTTGATCTGTTAAAAGTGCCGCGAGATAATACGCGCGAAGTTTCTTCAGTGTTTGCGCTTGTGTCATACGTAAATGTGCACGCGCATGAATAGGTAACACAAATTGCGAAATAAGTGCTGCAATAATAATACCTATCGTGATTTCAATAAATCGACTGATAGCCAAGAATAAAGTTGGTACTGGATTTATCAAAATTATCACAACCGTGACTGCACCTAATGTTCCCGCATCGCTATAATATTTTTCACCGGTCGCGAGATAACTAAAAAGCATGGCAGATAAACTAATACTTACCGCCAAGGCGAGCTCATTACTATCAAAACAAAAAAGCGTTAACACCGCAATCATGGAACCTGCCAGGGTTCCCAAAAAACGCATATAGGATTTTTGGAGCATGCTCCCGACATTGATTTGTGCGCACATGACAACAATGATCGTGATAATCAACCATTGATCCACATACAAATGTACAGATTTTGTAATGACAAACCCTATCAAACAGGCAAGCGCTGTTTTGACACAGTGAATGAATCGATCCGAATCCAGTCGATAGGAAAACATTTATCGCTCTATACCTTAGCTGGTCATAATTTGAGGTTTTTAGCGCCCAGCTGCGGGTCAGATTGCTTCGTAAAAAAGCGAGCATAGTTATTCATATGTGAGCATTTTTTACGAAGCAAGATGACCCGCAGCTGGGATGCTAAAAACCTCAAATTATGACGAGGTAAGGTATAAACTGCTCCTTAACATCCATGCGGCTTTATCATGCGCTTTTTGACGCTGTATCATTAAATCTGCAGAACCCTCATCCCCTGCTTTTTGCATTTTTGGAATCAATGCTGCCGCATGTTGAGATAACACTTCATGGTCTTGCATGAGTTCTTTTAACATTGTTTCAGCATCGACTTCTTTTTTTTCTTCTTTGAGAGATGAAAGTTCTGAAAATTGCGCGAATGAGGCGCGTGTATAGCATCCTAATGCGCGAATACGCTCTGCAATTTCATCGACTGCTAACGCCAATTCTTGGTATTGGCCTTCAAATAATTGATGGTAGCTATAAAAGTAAGGCCCTTTGACATTCCAATGGAAATTCTGTGTTTTAAGATATAAGAGATAGGTATCTGCTAAAAAATGATTCAATTCGTCGGCTATTTTTGTGTGTGTCGATTGTCTTACATGGACGGCGTGTACCATGGTTGCTCTCCCTCAGAGTTCAGGATGATAAAGAGATTGTACCAGATTTAACAAAATAAACAGATGGTATCTATTCACCCCCTTTGCAAAAGGGGGTCGACGAGCATTGCGAGGCGGGGGGATTTTAAAGCTGCAAAATCCCCCCGCCATGCAAAAAGCGCATGGCGACCCCCTTCTGCAAAGGGGGTAGAAATATTTTTAACGCTTCATCGAATCAAAGAAATCTTCATTGGTCTTCGTTGCTTTCAACCTATCCAATAAAAATTCAATCGCAGCCAAATCATCCATCGGGTGCAGCAATTTGCGTAAAATCCACATTTTTTGAATTTCTTCTTGATTCACAATCAATTCTTCACGTCGCGTCCCCGAACGGTTAATGTTAATCGCAGGGAAAATACGACGCTCTGCAATGCGGCGATCGAGATGAATTTCCATGTTGCCAGTCCCTTTAAATTCCTCATAAATCACATCATCCATTTTAGAACCGGTTTCAACGAGCGCAGTTGCAATAATCGTTAAGCTACCACCCTCTTCAATATTTCGCGCAGCACCAAAAAAGCGCTTCGGCCGTTGTAACGCATTGGCATCCACACCACCTGTCAATACTTTGCCGGAAGCGGGCACAACCGTATTATACGCCCGTGCCAATCGCGTAATTGAATCGAGTAAAACCACAACATCCCGCTTATGCTCAACCAAACGCTTCGCTTTTTCGATGACCATTTCAGCCACTTGCACGTGACGATTCGCCGGTTCATCAAAGGTACTTGCAATCACTTCCCCTCTAACCGAACGTGTCATTTCCGTCACTTCTTCGGGGCGTTCATCTATCAAAAGCACCATCAAATGACATTCCGGGTGATTTTGTGCGATAGAATGCGCAATATTCTGCAGCATCATGGTTTTACCAGCTTTCGGTGGCGACACAATCAAACCACGTTGCCCTTTACCAATCGGAGAAACTAAATCAATGACACGTGCCGTAATATCCTCGGTACTGCCATTACCACATTCCAATGTCAAACGTTGATTGGCAAATAAAGGGGTCAAGTTTTCGAATAAGACTTTTGTTTTCGCATTTTCAGGCGCGTCAAAATTAATATGATCCACCTTGAGAAGGGCAAAATAGCGTTCGCCTTCTTTTGGTGGGCGTATTTTACCGGAAATCGTATCGCCTGTACGGAGATTGAAGCGTCTAATTTGGCTAGGTGAAACATAAATATCATCTGGTCCTGCGAGATAAGAACCCTCAGCAGAACGGAGAAACCCGAAACCATCCTGCAGGATTTCTAAAACACCATCGCCATAAATATCTTCACCGCGTTTAGCATGTGCTTTTAAAATGGCGAAAATGATATCTTGTTTACGCGACCGAGCCATATTCTCAAGACCATATTCTTCAGAAAGCTGGATTAGTTCGGCTGCACTTTTTTTCTTAAGTTCGGTAAGGTTCATATTGGTTTTTGCCTATATTTTATAGATGAAATGAAAACTGTCTGTAGATCCATTAAGTTTTAATGATTTTCCGCAACTATTAAAATCGGGGTTTTGACACTGGATTAATCGATAGGCTCTTTATCGAGGATATCTTAACAATACATAAATTAGCATTAAACCCTAGAGAAAGCTAGCCTTTTTTCTAAAAAAGCTGGATGCCAGCCAAGAACATGCTGGCATGACAGATACACATCTCTCATTCTACATGGTCATCAATGAACTTAATCAAATCTGTCTTAGAAATTAACCCAACTTGGGTTCCTTTCACTTGGCCATCCACAAACAAAATGAGTGTGGGAATCCCCCGTACACCAAACTTAGGCGGGGTAGCTGGGCTTTGATCCACATCCAACTTCACAAATTTCACTTTATCTGTATATTTTTCAGCAAGTTCATCCAAAATAGGGGCTATGGCTTTGCAAGGCGCGCACCATTGTGCCCAAAAATCCACCACAACCGGCGTTGCTGATCCGATAACCTCTTGTTCAAATGTATCATCACTAATTGCAAGTAAATTACTCATAAAAGTACCCTTATTTGAAGGCTGGATTATATACTTGATGCGGCCATATTTTGAGGTTTTTAGTGCGCAGAGGCAGTCCAGATTGAGGCGTGCAAAACACGCGCATAGTTATTCATATGCAAGTGTTTTTAACGCCTCAAGATGGGCTGCATATGCGATGCTAAAAACCTCAAAATATGGCCGCATCAAGTATAATGAAATCAAAAGCATGAATCTATACCTTATCACTTATTCAAACCCTTTTTCGACTGTTGGTAGTCTTTTTTACTGCCTTCCTTCTTCTGAAAAAAACCAGAGCTGCTAGTAGAGCTACTACTAGAACTACTGGTTTTCGAACGTTTGTAATGTGATTTTTCTTCTTTAGATTCCGCTGTAGATTCATCTTTATCTAAAAATTTTCTCTTCGGTTTTTCTGTCAGTTCACGGCGCAAACTATCTAAATAACGATTGATATCACCACCCTCCCTTGTATCCGAGTCACAATATAGTTTTTTGTTTCTATAAGGTCCAATTTTTATATTAAGATAAAATAATAAAGCAGAAGGACTCAGGAATTTTTGTAAAATATTCACAAAACCTTCTAAGAATTTTAAATCACGGCTTTCTACAGCAACTTGTAATGGTGTAACACCGCCCGGATTGGGTTTTGTTAAAAGTTCAATAATGACTTCTCTTTTAATAATTTTCTTACCGTAAGCCCAGCCAATTTCGCTAAAATACATTCGCAGCAGGGTTAAATTGCCCGTTTTCAAAAGTGGATTGATTGGTGCATAACCATAAGCATTTGGTTCAAAGAAACACAAATAATAATAATCCTTATCAAAGTCGCCTGCCCTAATTGCATCAAAATAAATTCGCGCAATGACTGGATTTTTTATTTGAAGCAAGAAATCGAATGGCATTAAACCACCCTGATTTTTTTTTATTAAAACATCACAATATTCTACAGGACTAATGATTTCTTTCTTTTTAGCCGCCATGAGTTCTTTAAAATATATCATCAGATTTTCACTGGTTTTATTGATGAATTCTTCCTTTTCAGCCTTCGAGACTTCATTGAGATTTTCCGACGCGGCTGCCATTAAAAGGGTCTGAAGTGGCGTAAAATAAGTCTTATTTTGGTCAATTAAAAGACCCCGATAATCGGCATCAGCAAGGATTCCTTGTTCTAAAGCCCAGAGAAGTTCATCAAAAACAATTCGCACATGCGTTGGATTATTGTCTTCGAAAGCTTTTTGAAGAACGTTGAAACTAAACTCATCGTCTATTAAAAGGTGACGATAATCTTTTTTAGAAATAATCTGTTTTTTTCTCGCTTTTCGTAGTACCTCAAAATAACTCCGAATAATATCTGTATTGCCTTCTCCCAAAACATAAGTAGGCCATGTAGAAATTAAAAGTTGGCGATAGATATCTTTCTCCAGTTTGCGAACTTCTTTTAAATAAGCTCGCATAATTTTTACACTTTTTGTCTTAATCACTGCACCGAATGGTTTCAAACCAGAATTATCTTCCGTTAATAATAAAAATTTCTTAACTTCTGGCAGTTTTCTACAAACCTTCATTAAACATTTAAAAAGTGATAGTGCGATTCTTTCTTTTGATTCTTTTGCTTTTGTTTCCTTTGCGTCCTTATCTATTCTTCTATATGGTAAACACACAGTATCCATTAAAATACTATATCCGTTTATACTACATTCCATTAAAACCGCATTGCTTGCTTTTTTTAATGCTTGTTTAAATTTATCTAACTTGGCTTTATCATGATCATCAATATAGCGCATGAGTGCTTTATGAATGTCGTCGGCGTCTTTTGAGCGGTGTTGCATATGATTAATCATCGTTTAAAAAATTTACATTATTATAATAATTAATCAATTTTTAATCAAGTATGGTATGTAAAATTTGTATTTAAATTATACAAATAAAAAATTACTGTCACGATTTCTTAGCCTCGCGAACAAATAACATCAATATGCCGCCCATCAAAAAAAACAGCAAAATAGTCGCCATTCCAGCCCTTTGGGTGCCGAAATGTAAAGTCGCAGCACCCAAAAGCCATGGCCCCATAAATGATGTAATTCTGCCGGAAAACGAGTACAAACCAAACAATTCTGTGGAATTAGAGGGTTTGACTAAACGTGCCATGAGCGATCGACTGGCCGCTTGAACGGGGCCAAAAAATAAACTTAAACAAAGTCCAACGACCCAAAACATCGTCGCACTATGCACTAATAAAATAAAGATGCCAAACACCATGAGTGAAATTAATGACAATAAAATGGTGAACTTAGAACCGATAAAATCATCTATCCACGCTAATACAACCGCACCAAAACCCGCTGCAATATTCATCGAGATACCAAATAAAATCACTTCCGTTAACGTCATTTTAAAAGTCCCTGCCGCATAAATGCCACCGAAAGCAAATAAGGTATTTAAACCATCGATATAAATTAAATGCGCGACTAAATAAATAAATAGATTTTTTTCACGCGGAAGTGTTTTGATGGTTAATACTAAATCTTTTAATCCTGCACGTATCGCAGACACAATAGACAATCCTTGAGAAGGGATATCTTTGAGTAAAAAAAATAACGGCATACTAAAAATAAAATACCAAAGTCCAACTAAAGGACCGCAAATGCGAACTTCAGCTAAATTCTCATGATTCATCCAACCGCCTTTCACAAAACCAAAAAGCGCGATCGTTAAAATCACAATACCGCCAAAATATCCACATCCCCATCCCCATCCTGAAATTCGCCCAATATAATTATAAGGCACGATATGCGGTAAAAAAGAATTATAAAAAACTAAAGCAAGTTCAAGACCAACGGTTCCAATGACGACACAAGACAATGTATAAAAAACATAACTGGAATTCGGCAGCGCAAACCAAAGTAAGCATGCACCAAAAATACATTGTATCGTAAAAAAGAAAAGCCAACGCTTATGATGTCCGCCATGATCTGCTATCGCACCAAATAAAGGACTTAAAATAGCAATAATTAATCCTGAAATAGCAGAAGCATTCGCCCATTGATATGTGCCCGTGATTTCATTGACGGCAACTTTTGTCGTAAAATAAGTGGCAAAAATAAATGTCGTAATAATAATCGGAAATCCAGATGAAGACCAATCATATAAACACCAAGCGATTATTGCCTTTTTATCCGTATTGAATGATGTCACGAATGATTCCTCAACAAATTCGGCATAAGATCGTGCCGATAAAGCGCACGATTGACAAAATATTCTTTGCACGTCACGCTCAAATCAAGCGCGATCATCGCCATTCCTCTCATTCGATTTAACAAGAAAAAATCACTCGAAAAAATCCAAGATAAATGATGTGATAAATTTTTCGAAAAGTTTTGCTTTGGAGTAAAAACGTCTTTACTTGCGTGGGTTTCCAATAAAAAATCTACCAATACTGCTGCTTCATATAACGCTAAATTCAATCCTTGTGCAGCTATCGGGTGTATCGTATGCACCGCATTTCCAATTAAAAATACGCGATTTTTTTGATGACATTCAGCTTCCAATCGAAGCAAAGGATAAACACTTCTTTTTTTGATTTGCTCTAATCGCCCTAAACGGTAGCCAAATTCTTTTTGTAGATTTTCTAAAAATACTTCATCATGACACTGCATCAATTCCGAAATCCGCGCATTTTTATCTGTCCAAATGGTTGCGACCTCTTTACCCTTGAGCGGCAACATTGCAATCGCACCTTCTTTTAAAAATCGCTCATAGGCAATGTTTTGATGATCACGTTTCAAAACGGTTTTTGTCACAATCGCACTTTGTCCGTAATCGATTTCTTTCATCGGAATATTCGATAATTGACGCACGGTTGAATGTGTGCCATCCGCACCGATCACATGTTCTGCTTGATATTCTTTTATCTCTCCCGATATATCTAAGTGAAGCGTAACCGTATCACTGCTTTGATGAAGATTTTTTAAAGTCGCAGGTAGAATGATGTCGACATCTTTTAAAGTTGCATATAACACTTGATTGATATCGTTTGCAGGCACGACATAACCTAACGCAGGTAGTTTCAGTATATTTGCAGAAATACGCGTCACACCAAATCGGCCCCGATGCGAAACATGAACTTCTTGTATGATCGATGCAGCGGGTAAGAGTGAAGACCACATGTTTAAATTTTTAAAAAGAGACACACTCGTATCACTTAACGCAATGAGACGATGATCTTCTTTGGATAGCGGTTTTGCTTCAACCAGTGCGATCGATTTTCCGCTTTTTTGCAAAGCAATAGCGAGTGTCGCACCGACCATCCCCCCGCCGATGATGATAATATCGTATTTCATGTTGTAAACTACTCATTGCCACATAAACTTCACCCCCTTTGAAAAAGGGGGTCGCCGAGTGCTTTTTACGAGGCGGGGGGATTTTTACAGCATCAAAAAATCTCCCCGATGCCTCGCGGCATCACCCTCTTTTTCAAAGAGGATGAATACTTTATTTTTTCATTAACTGTTCAATATCTTCAATTTTCTTCGGAACATCTTTACTTAAAATTTCATAACCATTCTCAGTCACTAAGACATCATCTTCAATGCGTACACCAATATGATGCCAACGTGTATCGAGTCCCAGAATATCTGCTGAAAGATAAATACCAGGTTCAACGGTTAAAACCATTCCCGGCTGTAACTTTCGCCAGAGTCCATCCACCTTATAACGACCCGCGTCATGTACATCTAACCCCAGCCAATGTCCTGATTTATGCATATAATATGGAAAATATGCTTGTTTTTCGATAAGATCTTTGACGTCACCTTTTAAAAGACCGATATTTTTTAAGCCCTCGGTAATCACTTTTACAATGGCATTTTGTGCTGCATCCCAAGGTGCATTCGGACGGATCGCTTCAATACCCGCTAATTGCGCTTCTAAAACAATTTCATATATCGCGCGCTGTTCTTTCGAAAAAACACCATTCGCAGGAAATGTACGTGTAATATCAGACGCATAATACTGATATTCACAACCCGCATCAATCAACACAATGCTTTGATCGGCAATTAATTTATTATTGTCATTATAATGTAAAATACAGCTATTTGCGCCACTCCCTACAATCGGGGTATACGCAGGAAACCGTGCCCCTTGTTGTTGGAATTCGTACATGAGCTCTGCTTCCAATTGATATTCATACATGCCCGGTTTACACGCTTTGATGGCACGCACATGCGCTTGGCTACCAATTTTTGCGGAAGCGCGCATCAATGCAATTTCGGCTTCACTTTTGATTAACCGCATTTCATGAATTTTTTGTATCACATCAATAAATGCAACCGGTGAATGTAATCCATTTCGAATTTTTGAACGAATTTTATTAACTGAACCCAACACCACTTTATCAAAGTGTCGATTCATTCCTAAGGTATAATAAATTTCATCGCGCCCTTCCAATAATTCTGGCAATTTGCTTTGAAATTCATGGATAGCATAGGCTTCATCTGCACCAAAATTTTTAACAGCGCCTTCAAGGCCCGCACGATACCCCGTCCAAATTTCTTCTTCCCGATTTCTCACGCGATTAAACAATAAGAATTCACCATTTCCCCCGCCAGGATTTAAGACCAACACGCTCTCTGGTTCTTCAAAACCTGTTAGATAGTAAAAATCACTTTGTTGTCGATAAGGATATTCATAATCTCCATTACGTGTCATGATGGGTGATGCTGGAAGAATAACAATGGCATTCTTATTGATATCTTTCATTAATCTTTTACGTCGTTCCAAAAATTCTTTTTGCGTAATCATCAAAAACTCCTTAGTGTAATGAGGGATTGGCCTCATCATCATTGTCTAATTTTTCTGTCTTTAATTCATGAAAAATCATCAACACGCTTAATCTCACATATTCTACCAATTCAAAATAAGCCGTTTCATCTTCATCATCATCCACAATATCCCCAAAATTGACTTTTGCAATTTCAGTCATGTCCGTCAATGCTTCTTTTACATCATGAGAAAATTTCATCTCTTTTAATGTGATGACTTGATTTAAACCACTCAAAAATCCTTGGCACCATAGCCCTAAGCTTTCAGCCCGTGCATTAATATCTGCTTCATCCGTTGGGAGGATTAAACTAAATTCAAAAGAAAATTCACTGATTTGATGATAACTGGTTTCATAGATTTCTTGTACGATGGTACGGACTTTTTTGCTTTTTTTTACTTGTGGTAAAATATCCAAAATATCACTGATATGTCCTGAAGCTGCGCAAATATTGCCGCATAATAATCCGTGTATTTGGGAAGCATTGCTATTCGGTAACGTTTTTTGCAAAATACGGGAAAATTCTATGTACGTGGGTAAAAGCGGTGTTTCATTCATTTGTTTTTAATCCAAAAATTACATATTATACCTCGCACGGGCATTTGAGATAGAATATTTTAATAATCGGATGATTCATATGAACATATTTACCGCACACCCACACAGCGTTGGTGAAACCTATTTGCAACATATGCGTTTTGCATTGAAATTTGGCTCAAGAATGATTGTAGGTGGGTGCGCTTGTATCATCCATGCCATTTTTCCCTTCTTATTTCAAACCACGGGTAGCCGAATGATCCATTATTTACAAGAAAACTTTATCAATCGTGCTAAAGATTCTCTTGATTCGTAATCGTCATCGTTTTTGATGGTTTTCTAGACATTAAAAGAGTCAATTCTCTTAGTTTTTCACATGTATCCTCTAGCACGCTCCATTTTCTTTTTGCGAACATTCCGAAAAGCCCATTTTTTAAAATATTTCCCCCTCTAAGCATTTCCTGTTCATTTTGCACAGCCTTACACAGTTTTTTTATCTTCTCTTCTTCTTTTTCGTGAGTAAACAACAATCGAAGCAACCGATCTAAAATTCTTAATTTGTTTTGCGCACTTATGTATGTTTGAACGGAGAGTTTAGATTTTGGTTGATCGTGCAGTTTTTTAATATTAAGCTCATACTCCTGTATCAATGCTGATTGAATTTCATACAAGCCACTGTTTTGTTTAATTTGTTGCTTTAATTGCGGATATGCTTGATCAAAAAAAACATAATTTAACGACGCTAAAGTCGTTAATGAGGAATAAGCCTCTTCCTTTTTATTATAAGTCAAAAATTCATTTACCGTCTCCCAA
>JABDEF010000037.1:0-540 GCA_013287235.1 Gammaproteobacteria bacterium | reverse complement strand
TGATAAACTTTAATTAAAAGATCATTCACTAATTGCTTAAAAAGTAGCGTCATTTCATCTTTTTCTTCTTTTTCAATACCTCGAGAGGATAAAATTTTTAAACTATATTCACATTTTTCAGGATTTTCTGCTTGACCGAAATGATTCAACACACCAAAAAATAGTATATTTTCTAAAGGCGTCGGGCGATCAAGAGGATCAACTGCTTGTAACCGCTCAATATAATTTTTTAAATGGTCTCTCGTCCACTGCCACTTGCTATACTTTTCTCCTTCAAAAAAACCTTCTAAATTATACATGACCTTACACTCTTCTTCTCTGCTCGGAGGAAGCGGTCTACTCGGCTCAGAGTTCACTTTGGCATATATAGCTTGGTAAAGAATCTTCTCAATCAAAATCGCAGATAAATCGGTAGACTTTGAAACTTCTTTGATATTTAATGCTAATAAATCATGAATAACTGTTTGATCATCATAAATTTTTGAAAAATCCATATTAATGATTAAAGGGATATCTAATTCTTCTTTATTTAATATATTT
>JABDEF010000036.1 GCA_013287235.1 Gammaproteobacteria bacterium | reverse complement strand
GATCACTTGGAAGAACATGCAAAAAAAAATAAAGAAAGCGGTACACCCAAAAAACATGCCCTCGTGCTGGATTGTGATGATACCTTTTTTTCACATTATTTTAATTTTAAAAACGAAAATTTTGAAAATACAGCAGAACAAGTCGATAGACGCGTTCGGAAAACAGATCTTCCCATTATTCCACCTATGCATCGTGTATATCAAAAAGCAGAAAGTTTAAATATCGACATTTTTTTTGTTTCTTATCGAAAATCCATAGAATCACATCCTATCAAAGAAATGCGTCCTTACGTCATTAAAAATTTGGAATATCATGGCATCAACATTCATGAAAGCCGCGTTTTTGTTCCAAGCCCGGAAGAAGCAAAAGTAAATTCCGTTGTTTATAAAACCCAAGTTCGAAAAAATTTAACAGAACAAGGATATCACATCATTGCAAATGTGGGTGATCAACCGAGTGACTTTGGTGATTATGCTGAACGCAATTTTTCTTTGCCGAATAAACTTTACGGCCCGAGATCTTTGTTGGGAACCGCTGCGCACGTGACAACTGTTATTTTATTTAAACCAGACAAGCCGTCAAATAATGAAATAAAATCTTCTCAAAAGATGATGACTTTGAGATAGCCGTCACCCCCCATCCTAACCTTCCCCCAAGCTTCGCGGTTTTGTCCCTTCCCCCCGGAAAGCGTGGGGGAAGGTTAGGATGGGGGTATTTTTCACTTATTCAACAAATAACAAAACAACTCCGCCGTCCGTTCTGCATCATAAATAGCAGAATGCGCTTGATCGATATCAAATGGAATATTTGCCGCCCGCAAAGCCCTCGCCAATACCGTTTCACCTAAAACATAGGCAGAAAGAGAAGCCGTATCTAATGTCGTAAATGAATGAAAAGGCACATCAGATAATTGGACACGTTTACGAGCCGCCTGAATAAAAGCCAAATCAAACCATGCATTATGCCCCACCAAAATAGCCCGTTGACAAGCATATTTTTCTAATAAAGGCGTTATTTTGGATGAAATAAGATGAAGCACTTGTTTTTCAGGGATAGCAAATCGCAAAGGATAACTCGGATCAATACCCGTCAATGCTAAACTATCCGGATCAAATTGTGCACCTTGAAACGGTTCGACATGATATGCATAGGTATTGTCACGATAAAATTTACCTTCCACATCGACACTTAAGGTCACCACCGCAATTTCTAATAGCGGATGAATCGCTGGATTCAATCCCCCTGTTTCCACATCGACCACAACAGGCAAAAGTCCGCGAAAACGCGATGCGATTTTATGATTATTTTTTCGTTTTGGTGGCAAAATTATTTCCTCTTCTTTAGAATGTTGGCGCACTCAGCCACAATAGGTAAATGGATATGATTTTTGAGCATAACTTAAACAAACAATCTCCTCTTCGTACTGCAATCACAAAAGCGTATCGACGTGATGAAACCACCTGTCTTCATCCGCTCACGCAGGAAGCAAAAATCGAAGATCCTGCAGTGAAAGAACGCATTCATCAAACTGCCTACCAACTCATGCAAGAAATGCGCAAAAAACGCGAATCAGAAGGCGGCCTTGAGTCTTTTCTCCATCAATACGATCTTTCAAGTGTTGAAGGTGTCGCATTAATGTGTTTAGCGGAAAGCTTATTACGAGTGCCCGATAATACCACCGTCGATCGTCTCATCAGTGATAAACTTTCAACCCTCGATTGGACCCAGCAAAAAAGTTCTTCTCTTTTTGTCAATGCTGCGACATGGTCACTTTTATTAACCGGTAAAATCTTTGCCCCAGCCCTCGATCATCAAAAAACACTCAGCACCTCATTAAAACGCATGGTAAGCCGCGTTGGTGAAACTTTCATCCGGCCGATCATTTTACAAGGAATGAAAATGATTGGTAACCAATTCGTCATGGGCGCCACTATTCAAGATGCACTAAAACGTGCAAAAAAACTCGAAAATCGAGGGTATCGCTATTCCTACGACATGTTAGGAGAAGCAGCACGCACCGAGGCAGATGCTGGAAAATACTACAAATCGTATCAAGATGCAATCAAAGCTATCGGAGAATCCGGAAAAAATCATAGCCCCATCCACGGACCCGGTATCTCCGTGAAGCTATCAGCGCTTCATCCGCGTTATGAATTTGCAAAAAGAAGCCGTGTACTCCATGAATTAGTGCCACGTTTACTAACGCTTGCAGAGACCGCCAAAACGCATCATATCGGTTTTACGGTGGATGCAGAAGAAGCCGATAGACTTGAACTTTCATTAGATGTCATTGAGGCTGTTTTTTCTAATTCCGCGCTTTCTGGCTGGGAAGGTTTTGGCTTAGCCGTACAATCCTATCAAAAACGTGCGCCTTTTGTGATTGATTGGTTAGCCGACTTATCAAAAAAACATAAACGCCGTCTGATGGTTCGTCTCATCAAAGGCGCTTATTGGGATGCTGAAATCAAAACCAGTCAAGTGTTGGGTCTGGAAGGTTACCCCGTTTTTACGCGTAAAAATAGCACGGATGTTTCTTTTCTCGCCTGTGCGAAAAAAATCATTGCGGAGGCTGAATGTTTTTATCCACAATTCGGTACACACAATGCACATAGTGTTGCAACCATTTTAGAATGGATGGGACAAAGAAAAGATTTCGAATTTCAATGTCTACACGGCATGGGTGAAATTTTATATGATCAACTCATTGATAAAGTCGCATGCCGAATTTATGCGCCCGTCGGCACCTATAAAGATTTACTCGGCTATCTGGTACGTCGACTTTTAGAAAATGGGGCGAATACGTCATTCATCAATCTCGTGTCTGATCAAAACACGCCTATTGAAAATATTATTGCTGATCCCGTCGCAAAAATATCGGCATTATCTCTGAAACCACATCCCAAAATTCCATTACCGCGGGATATCTATAAAAACCCTGAGAATCCTCCCAATGTATCACGTATCAATTCAAAAGGTTTGGATCTCACAGATATCGATACCTTGCAAACGTTAAAAATTGCGATGGAAAAAGCAGATACAGATTCTTATCTTGCCTCTCCCATTATAGATGGCAAATCTATCACTTCAGCCAATAAACAACCTGTTTTTTCACCCACTGATCGTAACCGCATGGTGGGATATGTTTATCCAGGCAATCAGGAGGATGTCGATCGTGCATTAAAAAGTGCATTTGAAGCGAAACATGCATGGGCAAATACCCCTGTTGAAAAACGCGCGAGGATTCTCGAACGCGCCGCCGATTTATTTGAAGAAAATTTACCTGTTTTGATGACATTATTGTGCCGTGAAGGCGGTAAACACATTGCAGATTGCCTTTCTGAAGTACGTGAAACCATCGATTACTGCCGTTATTATGCGGCTCGTGCACTTGTCGATTTCTTACCGAAAGAGCTCAATGGACCTACTGGTGAATTAAATCAGCTCACACTTCACCCGCGTGGTACTTTTGCTTGCATCAGTCCATGGAATTTTCCACTTGCCATTTTTTCTGGACAAATACTTGCAGCCCTCGCGGCTGGAAATACCGTGATTGCCAAACCTGCTGAGCAAACCCCTTTAATTGCAGCATACGCAATCAAACTTTTACATGAAGCGGGCATTCCAAAAAATGTATTGCATCTCATCACGGGCAAAGGTTCTGTTATAGGCGGTAAATTAGTCGGAGATACCCGTATCAACGGGGTCATGTTTACAGGATCGACTGAAACGGCTCAAATTATCCAACGGACCTTAGCCGGGCGCAATGGACCCTTAACCGCTTTCATTGCAGAAACAGGCGGTCAAAATGCGATGATTGTGGATTCCTCAGCACTCCCTGAACAGGTCGTCTATGATGTCATCACCTCTGCTTTTAACAGTGCCGGTCAACGCTGCTCTGCTTTACGCGTACTCTTCATCCAGGAAGATATTGCATCCGACCTTCTCACAATGTTAAAAGGTGCAATGGCAGAAGTTGAGGTAGGAGATCCGAGCCTCATCAGAACCGATGTCGGTCCTGTCATCGATCAAGATGCATTACAAATGCTCGAAAATCATGCTGCTAAAATGGAAAAAGAAGCGTCTCTTCTCTATCGTATTCCCATGAAAACATCACCTTCCGGAAACTTTTTCGCGCCATGTGCTTTTGAGTTAAAAAGCTTAAAACTCTTGCAAGGTGAAGTATTTGGTCCTATCTTACATATTATTCGCTATGCAGCAAAAGATTTAGATAAAATATTATATGATATCATTGCAACAGGATATGGACTGACGTTAGGCATACACAGCCGCATTGACGCCACACAACAATACATTATACAGCGTATGCCGGTGGGTAATATGTACGTCAATCGTAATATGATAGGTGCTGTCGTCGGTGTTCAACCTTTCGGGGGAGAAGGGTTATCAGGTACAGGTCCAAAAGCCGGTGGACCCTATTACTTACCCCGACTATGCGTAGAGCACACTGTTTCGATTAATACAACAGCGGCTGGTGGGAATACGACGCTGGTGTCGTTGGGGGAATAAAAAATCCCTTCCCCCCACGAAGTGTGGGGGAAGGAATAGGCTAATGAGGAAAATAAATGGAACACAATCAATCAATCATTTATATCATCTTTCTTATTTTCACCGGCACTGCGATTTTATCGACGATTGCATTATTTACCCGCCAGTCCTTATTAGTCGCTTATATTGTATTAGGCGCCATTCTCGGACCTTGGGGTTTTGGTCTGGTCAAAGATGCACGTCTCATTCAACAAACGGGTGACATTGGCATTATTTTTCTCTTATTTTTACTTGGTCTTCATCTTCATCCACAAGATCTTTTACACTCCTTACGAAAAATGTCTTGGGTAACAGTCGGCAGTTCAAGTTTCTTTTTACTGATTGGATTTATCGTGGGTTATTATTTTGGATTCACATGGATGGAATGCGGGATCATCGGTGTTACCATGATGTTCTCCAGTACGATCATCGGCTTAAAACTGCTTCCCACCACTATTTTACATCATCAACATACAGGCGAGCTCATGATCAGTATTTTGTTATTACAAGATTTGATTGCGATCGTCACTTTATTCATTTTAGAAGCCATGCATGATCGCGCGTTTTCTACAAATCATTTAGGATTAATGATTTGTGCATTTCCTATTTTATTTATCATCGCCTATATTTTTGAACGTTATCTTTTAGGAAAGTTACTACTTAAATTCGACAAAATTCACGAATATATTTTTATTTTATCGATAGGCTGGTGTTTATGTATGGCGGAACTCGCCCATAAATTTGGTCTCTCTGAAGAAATTGGTGCATTTATTGCGGGTGTTGCGCTTGCAACACATCCCATTTCTTTATACATTGCAGAAAGCTTAAAGCCACTCCGCGATTTTTTCTTGGTCATGTTTTTCTTTACCATTGGTGCTGGTTTTAATTTAAGTTTTTTACCTGCCGTGGCACTTCCCGCTTTTACCCTCGCAATTTTGATGCTTATATTTAAACCCCTCACATTTGGATGGTTGTTACAAAAAGCCGGAGAAACGAAACCCGTCAGCTTTGAAATTGGCGTGCGATTAGGTCAAATCAGTGAGTTTTCTTTATTAGTGATATTCCTTGCAGCAGAAACCCATCTTGTCTCAGAAACGACGAATTACATGATTGAAGCGGCAACCATTATCACCTTCTTCGTATCCAGTTATTGGGTAGTATTGCGTTATCCGACACCCATTGCAGCCTCCGATCGTTTAAGACGGGATTAAAAATCATGTCTCACGATCACACACCTGCATCTTTCAATAAATCCTTTGCCATTGCCGTGATTTTGAATCTTGGATTTACGATTGCTCAAATTTTTTATGCATTTGTCGCAAATTCCATGAGCTTGATGGCAGATGCCATGCATAATTTTGGCGATGTTTTTGGATTAATACTGGCCTGGGGTGCAAATTGGCTTCTCACGCTTCCTCCTAAAAAACGTTATAGTTATGGATTTAAAAAAACCACTGTTTTGGCGGCCTTAACGAATGCACTTATTTTAGTTGCAACTTCTGCCCTTATCAGCTTTGAGTCCATTTACAAATTATTAAATCCCAGCATCATTCATGCAAAAATCGTTATCATTGTCGCAAGCATCGGCATTCTGATTAATGGCGGAACCGCATTACTTTTTATGAAGGGTGCGCATGACGATTTAAATATTAAAAGCGCTTTTTTCCATTTATTAGCCGATGCTCTGATTTCATTCGGTGTTGTGATTTCTGCGATACTTATCTATTTTACACAGTGGCTATGGGTAGATTCCGCAGTTGGTTTATTAATCGTTAGCGTAATTTTATGGGGGACATGGGGATTATTACGTGATTCTGTGCGTTTAATTTTGGATGCGGTCCCGCGTCATATTGACGAAGCATCCATTCGTCGCTATTTGCAAACATTACCCGGTGTTCATGAAGTACATGATCTTCATATCTGGGGATTGAGCACAAAAGAAATTGCACTCACCGCACATTTAATTATGCCGAAAGAACGCTTAAGTGATGCGGATTTTGAAAAAATGAATACACATTTAAAAAAAGCATTTCGTGTGGATCATGTCACAATACAAATAGAAGCGGGAAGTAAAGAACATCCTTGTAAACATAAAGATGCATGCTTGAACAGTTCTTTTTTATATAAAAAATCTTGAACATTAAAAAAAAGGCCATTAAATGCCACAAAAAAAGAAAAACATTATTACGATTATTTTTGACATTGACTCAAACCGTAGATATTCTAAATTAAAAGCAATAGAAAAAATCCAGTTAATTAAAAATCGAATTCATGATGTTTGCAAAATATTAAAAACCCAAAACCCAAATGATACCTGGATTGTTGTTTGGCGTGAATATGGAATATTTGAAAGAAATTCCAATTCTATTTCAAATAAAATCAAAAAACAATTAAAAAAAGAAATGATCAACATCAGCAAAAGATATCCTCATTTGATCATTATTGCAGGCACCGTGTTAACATGCAAAAAAAAGCCTGTGGCTTATCTTAATAATGTAAAACAATATTATAAAAAATTAGACTGGATAAAAAAACTTGAAGAAAAATGTTCTGATAAACAGATGCATCAACACATAAATAAAATCGAAACGGTCTCTAAAAAAGCAAAAAATGACAATGCGTCAACCATTAGGGTCACAAGCAATAAAGCACGTGTTTATTTTCATGGAAAAGAAAAAAGACACGGGAAAACTGCTCCTTTTTCAGAAAATTCCTATATTCCCGATGCTATTTATCAACCCGGGAAAAATAACAATTTTGACCCAGTCATCACGATTGATGAGTATCCCTTGGATATTTCTATAGGTATTGAGATCTGTCGAGAGCATGCTGATGTGATTCATTATTTAAAATATATGGTCGAAGATAAAAAAATTAGCCAAAAACCCTTGTTGCATTTTATCATCTCTAACACCATTAGCTTAGATCGAAAAAATCTCTGCGCTAAATTAGGCGCCATTCACGTGGATAGTGAAGAACCCCCTCGATTGGTCTTATCGCAAGATTTTGAGAATCAAAATGCGACGATTAAACTCTACCATTGTAAGGTTATGGAACCCATTCAAAATTTAATAGATTTTATCGAACCTGAATATCCTGTTCAACATAAAATGCAGCAAACAATAAATGACTCAAAAAAACTCACCTGGATAAACAATTATCCCTTGACGGAGAATATAAAAAAATTTTTAAATAATTTTTTTCCTAGTCCTATTAAAATGATGATGAACGGTTTTGATAGTGGAAAAAAATCACGCTATCAACCAAACCAAATAGAAAAAATGCGTTTTTTTACAGATAAAAATAATAAAAGAAAATTAGATGAATACGCTTCTTCTGCTGATCAAATTATTGTAAAAAAAATAAAAAACCAACCGTAACTATACCGTCATTGTGAGCCGCGTGCTGATCACGAGGCGAAGCAATAACGGTGGTGAATACACTACATAGTTAAGTAGTGCTAATTAATGCGTGGCAATCACTTTTGGTTTTACTAAATGATTAAAATCTTCGTAACTCATTTGTATTAATTCTGAATGAGAGCCACCATTAAAAACAATTTCATCATGCGTCAATTCAGTTGACACAAACACAGGCATCCCATACAAATTTCCAAAAGGCGGCATCGCGCCTACTTCACATTCCGGAAATTTATTTTTAAAATCTGATTCATGTGCAAGATCGATATCGGTTTCACCTGTCAATCTCTTTAATGTAGCAAAATTGACATGTCCATTCGCAGGAACCACTACCATTGCGAGTGTATTACCAATTTTGACGATCACGGTTTTTGCCATGTGTTTCCCAGAGATATGTGCAGCCGCAGCCACTTCTTGCGCTGTATATGTAGGTGTATGCATAATCGCATTATACCTGACATGATGATCTTCAAGAAAATCTTTTAACATTTTGCAAGGCATAATAACACTCCTCTTTTTTCACTCTCATATTTTATTATAATCGAGATTGGCTTTTTTATATACTTATGATAAAAAGAGGTATTTGGATAATTTGTTGAAAATCATATGCTTATACTCGAAATGGAAAAACGTTCCGAAAATCAGATACTTTTAGGGTTTATCCTCTTCCATCTCTTGGTTTGGACTTTAGCCCCGACATTGACCCGCCTTAATTTGCCACTGGACACGATCGAAGGAACGATTTGGGGAAAACAATTAGCATGGGGGTATGATAAAAATCCTTTTTTAAGCGCATGGTTGACCGAATTGGCCATCCTACTCGATGTGAGCGGTGGTACGACCTATCTCTTGAGCCAAATATCCGTCATCACTTGTTTTTTATCCGTTTGGTTACTTGCTAAAAAAATGCTGCCCCCGCTCCAGGCACTCGTCTCGCTATTGATTTTGGAAGGGATACAATTCTTCAATTTTCATGCCATTGATTTCAGTGACAATACATTAGAACTGGGATGTTGGGGTCTCACCATTTTATTTTTTTATTATGCGCTGACTGAAAACCGCATGCGTGATTGGATGCTGACGGGTTTTTTTGCCGGTTTAAGTATGATGACAAAATATTATTCATTGCTACTCTTATTTTCCATGTTATTTTTTTTATTATACAATGCAACGGCACGGCAATTTTTTAAAAAATCAGAAATGTATGCTGGCTTAGGTGTTTTTCTGATCGTCATTACGCCACATTGTTATTGGCTCATCACACATCATTTTACTACGCTGCATTATGCATTTCTTCGGATAAATGTTAAACATCCCAGCCTATGGAATCATTTCGTTTTTCCATTTAAATTTTTATGGGAAGAATTACAAGCACTATTTCCAGCATTTTTATTGTTATTGCTGCTTTTCATAGGGAAAAAACCCTTATTTGAAAAACAAAGAATTGTACTCAGCGCATTCAATAAAGAATTTTTATTTTTTATCGCATTGGGACCTTTTTTATTGACGCTTTTGATATCCCTCATCGCAGGCATTCCTTTACGTGCTGCATGGGGTCAGCCACTTTTATCCTTTTGGGGAATCTTATTAGTTGTTTTTCTACAACCACGTTTGACAGTCAAAAAAGTTTTTTTGTTTTTTTTAAGTTTACTCACACTTACCGCATTTTCTGTTTTGCTATATTGTGATGCGCAATTAAATCCAAAGAAACCGACCAGTGCAAATTTTCCAGGAAAAATCATTGCAACTACCTTAACGCGTCTTTGGCATGAAAAATATCATACGCCATTTGCGTTTGTGGGAGGTGAGCGCTGGCTGTCGGGAAATATTTCTTTTTATTCTCTCGATAACCCATCGGTTTTTATGGATTGGGATACGTTGAAAAGTCCTTGGATTCAAGAGAGCATATTAAAACAAAAAGGGGCTATTTTTGTGTGGAATTTATCCGATTTTTATCATCGTCCCTCGTTATCATACGAAGAGGTTAAATCACGTTATCCCGCGTTGAGTGCACCTGAGATTCATCATTTCATGTGGTATCGGAATAAGAATTTTCCAACTTTCTCGATGATGGTAGCGTATCTGCCGGGAGAAGTTGATTTAACATGACAAGCAATTCATACTTTTCCTCTCTTCTTCCTCTAAGATATCGGTTATCTGTTCATTGAGCAATGGTAAATATTCTTGAATAATCGTATTAATATAATCATCTTTTGCAAATTGATAGTCATTCTTTATTTTATGACAACGATAATTTAGCGATTGTAATAAAGTCATTTTGTCTAAAAAATTGACCTCATGCAATTTATCCAACAACCCGATCAATCTTGATAAATCATTCGCTAATCGATATTTGCCATTTGAATACACATCATTCACAGGATGAATATCATCATCAAACAGAAGTTCGGCAAATATTTCTTTGAATTTTGATATCCATTGATTTGCATCGATGCGTTTTTTAAACAAGCCATTTTTTTCTAAATATGGTGTGTAGCGGTTTTTCATTCAACCTCCTCTTCTATGCGTAAAAAATTTTCTTGATAATATGTAAAATAAATATACAACGAGATATATGGTATATTATTAGTATCCTATCACGCAAGAGATAAGGATATGAAACAATTACCCTTCAGGTCATCTAGGCCCTTCACGATCGGGGTTGAGTTAGAATATCAAATTATAGACCCTCTTACTTATAATCTTATCTCACATGCAAAAGATTTAATGCGTATTATCCGTGAAAGTAAGTATAAATCTCATATGAAACCCGAAATTACACAAAACATGATCGAGCTCAATACATCCATTCATTCCTCAGGCAGTGAAATGCATCGTGAATTACTAAAAATGCGTGACTTTCTAGCAAAACAAGAAAAAAAAGTTGGCGTTTTGATTTGCGGGGGAGGAATGCATCCTTTTCAAAAATGGTCATTAGAAAAAATTTATCCCACCAAACGCTATAAAAGATTATCCCATATTTATCGTTATTTATCTAAAAGAGCAACGGTATTTGGCCAACATATCCATGTTGGATGTCCAAATGAAAAAGATGCACTTTACCTTACACATGCTTTACACCGTTATGCGCCGCATTTCATTGCAATCAATGCTTCTTCTCCTTTTTATCAAGAATCTTATACGGGATTTAATTCCACACGAAACACATTATTTAATGCTTTTCCACAAAGTGGTTACATCCCTTATCTTTTAACATGGAAGGAGTTCTCTGAATTTTTTTACAAACTAAAAAAACTTAAAATCATTGAGACCATGAAGGATATTTATTGGGATATTAGACCAAAACCCGAATTTGGTACGGTTGAAATAAGAGTGTGTGATACACCCTTAACCATTGAGAAAGCGGTCATTATCGCAATATATATCCAAACACTCTCTGCCTATTTACTTCATGAAAGGCCTATCGCTATCACAAAAGATTTGTATTATCTTTATACTTATAATCGCTTTCAAGCAAGTCGCTACGGTTTTGATGGCGAATTGATAGATCCTCACACTTTAAAAAAGAAAACTATTTCTGAAGATATATTGGAAACATTAGAATTACTGGAAAAAAATACACCCTCCCTCAAAAATAAATACTATCTTAAAAAATTAGAAAAAAGTGTACGAAACAAAAAAAATGATGCATTGTTTTTAAAAGAATTTCACAAAAAAACGCGTTCATTCACTAAAGTGGTACGTGAACAATGCTTGCTATGGAGTCGTTAAAATGAACTCCAATGACATCGACAAAATGATGCTTTTAACAAAACCTTTCAAATATTTAGATGCGAAAGAATTAAATATGATTAAACCTTATTGTAACGCTGTCAGATTCAAAGATGGAAACGTGATTATTTCTCAAGGAAAACGTTCCGACGCCATGTATATTATTCTAACCGGTGAAGCACTTATTCTGGTAAGATTATTGGGTGAAAAAACGATCGATTTGTCAGTTTTAGAACGGGGAAATTTTTTTGGTGAAGTAAGCTTAATTCAAAAAGCGCCTGCGACCGCAACGGTTATTGCAAAAACAGAATTAAATTGCTTACAATTAACAACCACCTATTTTGATATTCTTGAAAAAAATTTCCCAAATATTCGCTATAAAATTACCCGGGCGATTACAGACGAAATCTGTGCCCGTCTCAAAAATTTACATCAGAAAATTACAACCATATTAGAAACGAAGGTCATGACAAAGTCATCCTATCTGACAAAGAACGATTCCCCCTCCGGAATTCATGAAACGACTTTTGATGACATTCATTTGGATAGAAATAATTTAAAAGGAATACCATTTTTTAAAAAATTCGATGATTCAGAATTTAATCTGTTAATTCAAAATTCACAAATTTTCAATGTCGATCCTTATAAAACCTTGATAAAAGAAAATGATAGTGAAGATGTTTTATATATCATTCTTCGTGGAGCAGTACAATTAAGTGTGATCGTACAAAATAAAATATCAAAACTTCACGTCTTAAGTCCAGTCAGATTATTTGGCAACATGACATTGATAAATAAAACACCTTCTTTGATAAATTACAGCAGTTGTGAACGCGTAATACTTTTAAAAATAAATCAAGAACATTTAAAAATAATTCAAAAAAATTATATTACACTTTGGGAAAAATTATTTGATTATCTTTGTGAATCATTTATCGATCACGAAAGAGCAGCGAACAAACTTCTCATTCGTTTAAATAGCGAATCTTATAACAGGTGATTATTATGTGCAGAGTATTATCTTATCTTGGCAGTCCGATACTTGTTGAAGATTTGTTGTATAAACCCGATAATTCACTTATCAAACAGACTTATCACCCTATTTACATGCGTTTATTGAATTTAGCAGGATTTGGTCTCGTCGCATGGGATGAATGCTCGTATAATTCCGAGATACCATTTATTTATAAAACAGATCAATTGCCATTTTATGATGAAAATTTAAGAAATTTAACCAGAAAAATTACCCCACATTGTTTATTGACACATATTAGAGGTGTGCCTTACACAGAAAAAAGAGTCGTCTCTAAACAAAATGTACATCCTTTTCTTTTTCCAGGAACGGATATTGCTTTTGCACATAATGGCGCGCTTTTTAATTTTAACGAATTAAAATATGAATTATTAGATTATATAAAACCTTCCATCAAGGTGCATATCCAAGGCACCACTGACAGTGAATGGTTATATGCGGTTTTTCTGTCGCAAATGGAAGAATCTAAAGGATCCGTGATCGACGCGATTTTAGCAACATTTAAGATTATTAAAAATTTGAGAATCAAACATAATTTTCGAATTAATTCCCCTATGAATTTTTTCTTGAGTAATGGAAAATTTATTATTGCCACACGATTCGTTTTTGATTATGGCTGGCTTCCGATCGACGTTGAAAAATTTGATTTAGCGCATTTAAATTATCATTCCTTATGGTATACCTATGGGGAAAAATATGAACTTATCCATAATGAATATGCCATGAAAAGCGGCAAACAAAGAAAAAGTATTATTATTGCATCAGAACCCCTGACAGAAGATACCACATCATGGATTGAAGTGCCTGAATATACACTCATTATGGCAGAAGTTGAAAATGAAGAAATTAAAATTCGTTCGTACGACATCAACATATAGTCGTGCACTGCTACACTAACATTCATCTCGGGTGGAATTTTTCACCCTGTCTAGCGA
>JABDEF010000035.1:12790-14103 GCA_013287235.1 Gammaproteobacteria bacterium | reverse complement strand
TGGGTTTAAGGTTATGTAATTTGTTGCAACCCGCAAATCATCTAGTTTGGAAATAAAAGTATCCATTTTCTCCAGGTTCTTGCTATTCCTTTCAATAACTCCTTGTAAACCTTGATTGTATAGCCTATCAATTTCTCTGTTGATAGCCTGAAATTTTTCTACATATATCTGAATTTCTTTAAAATATTGATTGGTAAACTTAGTAGTAAAAGTTGAAGTAAAATTAGTAAGTGATGCGGATACTCGTACAAGAGTTTCATCTTCTAAAGTAGATAGCTGAGGTGAAAGTGTTGAATTTAAAAAAGAAACAAATTTATTTATCCTGATATCCCTTTGCTGCTTACAATAAGTAATGAAATAATTGGATACAATAGTACAGAAAATTCCGGAGAGTGTGCCAATGAAGGCGATAGCCGCACCCTGAGAAATAACTGTAAGAAAATTTGATGACTCATCAATATGAGATTTGTCAAAACTTTTGAATGCAAAAAGTAGGCCTAGCACAGTCCCTCCCAGGCCTAACAAGATTGGGATTGTTGCAATAAAATTAGCGGTACTGTCATACACTCGGCTGCTCTCTCTAGCCATTGAAGATATTTGCGTAATATCTGGAGATTTCTTGTTATTATAATACCTTTCTAAATACGCATTTATTTCACCACAAATGATATACGAATCCTTCGATGCGTTAATTGGGTCAATATAGTAATTGTCTTGTCTTTTTTCAATACGATATACATGTCTTATATCTTTATTAAAAAAATTCATTATCCTGATACCTACCAGTATGCACCAAGCCGAAAAGCCCACTTGCAAAAAGACGACTGATATGAGAACATAATAGTGTGTTATTGAGTCATTCATGTCTAAAGTTCTCTTGTCATTTCGTTAATAATACCTTGCAATTCATACATAAGCAGGGATGAACTAAGTTGCCGAATGTTAACACCAGCAGTATTGATACCGCCTGCAATATAGTCTTGAAGCTTCGACAAATTCTGATTATTAATTTGCTTGTCTATATAATCAATTATTTTTTTTCTTTCGAAATCTGTTGGTGATTGGAACAAAAGATCGAATAAGTCCGGGTTGGCAATTATAAGTTTCTTGAAATCACTTAAAAAGGTATTTAGAAGGTAACTACCAAGTGACGGATTAATTTGTATGTTCTTATCCTCGCGAATTGATGTTACAAGGGTATTAAAACTTTCATTGTTAACATTTTCGCCTAATAACTCATTTTCATTTGCTGATGATAAGGATTGGATATTCTGGTTGTTTACTAAAAGCTTTACACCACCAATTACCGTATC
>JABDEF010000035.1:0-12780 GCA_013287235.1 Gammaproteobacteria bacterium | reverse complement strand
GATAGAAATTGGTTTGTTAAATATTAAGGCTACAAATTTATTAAAAGAATGTTGTTTATTTTTTAAAGATTCGTTGTAGTCAATACCCCTTTCATTAGACAATAATGTTTCAAATATTTTTGACCCATTACCTGAAAAACGAATAGTATCAGGATAAAAATCTTTCGCTGTATTATTGGGAAACTTTGTATCCAATACGAGTTTAATATAGTTCAATATACAGAATCCAAAAAACCATATAATAGATGAACTTGCAGTTATAATCTCCTTTTTTTCCTTTTCTCCCAGATTGATAAAATGCTCATGCGAATGCTCTTGCTTGTCCTTCGGCAGTATTTCGGGTTTTTCTTTAATCCATACTTTTTTGTTATGGAAAAGTGGCGCATTTCGTTTATTATATAAATCTCCCAACAAATTTCTGCCAGCAAGAGGGAGAGATAATTTTATAAGAGCTTCATTTCCTTTTAAAAGACATATATCAGTGGTGCCCCCGCCGATATCTATGTTCACTATTTTATTAGGATTAGCTTCATTATAGAACTCAGAATTTACAAACGGAGCGACTGACTCATCTATTTCCAGTATTTGCTTAGGGATGTGTGGAAAAATGCGTCTACTTTCTGTTTGCCATATCTCCCGAATTGCAATAAGTTGGGTCTCACTAAAGGCCAATGGATAAAACCAGACTAATCTTATATCATTGAAATTTAAATTATCGCCACTTTGCAAAAGCAAATATTTTAAAAGCAAAAAATTAGTGGAAATGAAGTGACTTATCCATAACCTTGCCTGTTCTGCATAATCCCGATTGTTAATATCCCATTTGAACTCCGAACGAATTTCATTAAGTGAAGCGACAGAGTCAAATACTCCACTACCCAAAAAAACATTAAAGTTGATCCAATCAGTGAAGTTATCTAAGCCTTTAGAATACGATATAACACTCCTAAATATTTCGCTGTATTTATCGGCTTCAAAAAAATATTTTGAATAGAAACTGCTATAAGTTTCATTCAATTCTTTTATTTTAAGAGCAGGGGAAATATACGAGGTAATCTGTCCTAGTTTATTAAAATTCGCAATTTTCGTTTCAGTCTTTGACCCGGTTATATGGTAGGCTAGAACACTGTTGGTTGTGCCAAGGTCAAAACCAATTCTTATTCCTGCTGATAATTGATGATTATACGATTTAACATTGAATTTTGGAATGAAATTTACGTGTTGAGAATGCATGTTAGCACCTATCTGCAGCCTAACTAGAATTCGCCTAGGTACACTAACCAGTTTGTAATTTATTACTGAGTTTAGAAAATTGGAATAAGATTTTTTCTCTCTTATCGCTGAATCTGTATTTTCAAATTCAATGGGTACGTTTTCATCTGTAAAAAATTGTAACGCACTCTGTATTGGTAACGTCCGCCCCCCCGTTTCATCCATAACACTGATAAAATAGGGTAATTCACCAATAATGTTGTTCACAGAAGTACCACCGATGGAATTAGTATAATTTGAAACATAAAAATTAGGAAAAAGCTTGATTGCCCAGGCGGATTCTTCCATGTCCGTATTAATGTCCACGTGATCATAAAGTTTAGATACTTTTATAGTTGCTAAGCCAGTACCAACGCAAATATCCATTGACGCTTTATATTTTCCATACTCATTAACGATAGTCAAATTTGTTTCAAATCTAGGTACTTTATTATCGTCCCAATGCCGCACATTTTGAAAATATAAATTTGAAACAGGAGGAGAATATGTTTGATTTAAAGTCTTGTCAAGGACACCAAGGTAAAACGAATCCCCATTCAAATCATAGGGCATTTTAAAAAGTTTCGGGGTAAAGAAGTCAGTCTCGTGAAGCCATTTCTTTTTTATAATCGTATTCGGTAATATGTTTCTATCGAGATGTTGGACGTGATACGCTTCAGTTTTAATAGATAAGGGATATTTCCCAATTAAATCCCTGCCATTTCTATCAAAAGTTCCGATAATCAAACTGTTATCCGCGTAAAAAAAATCAGAAGTAAATAACTCTCTTTCCGTCTTGTATTTTGAAAAATGAAAAGATGTTCTTTGGTTAAATTCCGTTCTAAAAAGATTGGGATTATTTATGTCGACTCCATCTAACTTGTATGGTTCTATTTCATCTGCTGACAACGGGGTATTATTACCCGTAGCATTAAAGATCGCGGTTTTAAAAATTGCAACATATTGATTACCTGGCTCTAGGTTATCACTTACAAATCTTAGATAACGTATGAATAACTCAGGTCTTTTTCCGATAAAATGTATATTCCTTGCCGTCTTGTCAAATAATTTTCGGGTTTCCCCCATCGGGAAACTTTCAGTAATATGATGGTACGCTGGATACACCAATGTGTACGGCGAAGTCGACCCTAATAGAGCAGTACTCCCATCATCATTAATAAGCTTTATTATAGACGGTTTAGGATGTATGAAAAAACTATCTGCAGCTTTGGAAAAATAATTAGCACCATTAAATTCAGGCACTGCTTTAATAAGTAATTGTTTTGAGTAATGGTTTTGAAAAAAAATCAACTCTAACAAATCAAAGGTGTAGTTAATAATTTGTTTTTCCTCATCCGTTAAATTGGCTTCATTAGTAATCCGTCCACTCCATTTTTTGAAGGCCATATTTACAAATTCCATCCTGGCCCAAGGGGTGGGGAGAGCACTTACCTCGTCAATCCTGTCGTTGGCGTTTAATTCAATCGAGACATTGTTCATTGGATAACTGTGCCACCCAACTTCATCACTTCGTATATTGCTGGCATATTCATTCGGTAGTAAGCTTTTATTTGGCATGTGAGGTTACTTTAGTAAAATATGTTATCAAAAATTTTAGTAAAGGATTTATTTAAAAGAACAAGAAGCCTTGTTATGTTCCCCCGTGATTGAATCGAATGGTTGTCAACAATCCCTTTCATATCAATTTCAGCAAAGGTTCCAAATGTTAGGCGTTTATAGAAAAGTCCTCTATTATATTTTCTATATTTTTTGTGAGGTACCATTGTAGAAATATTGCTCGGGAAATCTTTTGAATTAATCATTCTCAAGCCAGAATAGTTGTACAACTCCTCTTTATCGAACTTTAGTAATCCCGTAAAGAAATCCTTAAGAATTTCCTTTTCTTCGGTATTGAAGTTATCAAAATCGGCAAATTTGACCCAGCTAATGTTCATCATTTCATCCTTTGAATAATTCTTTTCAAACCTTTCTGTAAAATATTTTGCAATTAATATTAAGATTATATAGTTTTCAAAAATATTACTATATTCCTTCCCTGCGGCATTGGCATAAAGGTTATCGGTTATATGTAAAGCGTACGATGTCATGCTCCTGGGAAAAGATGGCACATTTAAATTATTACAAAAGTGAATGAGTGACGTAACGCTAAAAAACTCAATATAGTGCGCATTATTTTTCTGCTCTATTTTTCCAGGACTAAAGGCTACACCATTTTCACCTTCAAATGATTTTCCAATATTGTATAGAGTGTTTATCTTATCGCTAAAGTTCGTTCTATAGTATTCATAAGCAAGATTTGTTCTTTGTGGGAAATATTTACTGTCGTTGGTGTCTCTCCCTTGGTTAATTTTGAAATAATACATGTAACTTAACGATGCAATGGGAATATTGTTATATGCAATATTGCTAAATTTATTTACTAAGAGTGGCATTCCGCTGGCTCCCATGCCTCCGAACATCGAGGATACGGTAAAAAATACAGAATCTTCAAGGCCTTCCTCTGTTAGTCTTGGACTATCACCCAGTAGATTTTTCAGTTTTTGTGAGTTGTTTATTGCTTTATCAATTGCTTGCAAGCCTATTGTCCCCATATTTGGTCGCCCCCTAAATCCCACTGAGAGGTTTTCACTCAATTCATTTTGTGTCAATAATAATTTGACGAAATCTTGTTGCTCGGACTGCAGGTGCACGTAATCGATTAAACTGCTCAGGTCTTGGTTTTGTGTATCAAGTGGTGTAATGAACTCGACATTTTCGTCTATGAAATTTATGTCATGATAAAATAGCATGCACTTATCCTTTATAAAAAAGGAATCATTTTCTAGTTGAATTTTGGCTCTGATTTTACGGTACAACTTCAACAATGATAGAGATAATTCATAGTTTCCATTCGCTTCGTCGGTATCGATAATGACAATTTTTATAACGTCTATGTTTTTTAATTGTAGACCTGAAGCTAAATAGTATAGGAAAGATCGAAGGAACCTAGCTCCGCTACCTCCAATTAGGAATAATACAAGAGGTTTTTTTTTCATTTTTACTTAAGTTTTGAAGCGTGAGGAATTACAAATGAAGGGAAAAATCTTTTGACATTGCTTTTGGGTATTAATCTAATCAGCCAAGTGAATATGTAGTAAAAAATTAATGTATAAATGCAACTGCCGACGATTGCAGTAATGACTCCCAGAAGTTCAAAAGTTATAGGAGTAGCAGCAGCATCTTCTACGCTATTTTTAAAAAACCATATTCCAATGATTGCCAGAACAATAAAAATAGTGGATACCAAAAACCAGTACCGATTTTGCTTCTTCAAATTAGGTTCTCTAGTCCGAGTAAAGACAAATACTAAAGCGGATAAGAACCCTGCCCCAATGCAAAAGAAAATAAGAGGGCTTAAGAATTCTATCCAGCTATCTTCATTTTCCGAATACGGTACAAAAAAATAAAAGAATTCCATAAATTCATTATTTTAATAATGAAATAAAATTGTTTGAGAAATCATTTTGTTGAATATCAGTCAAAGCATTGAAAATGGCTTGATATAAATCTTTCAGTCCCTCAGTTTTTAGGATATCAGAAGGACTATGAATATTTTGAATTTCTTTGATCGTATTGTCTGCTATGTCTTGTTGCGCTATTTTAAGACCCGGCGGAAAGTTATTTGCTGAATAGTGATAATCAGGTATAGTCTCGATCCTCAGTACACCCGCCTGAAGGCTGTGTATTGAGGAGATTGCAGATGTAAAATTACTGCTGTCATTGTCAATTAAGCAATTACCTTCTTCGACAACTTCTGGTTCCTTTCTAAGCATATATTTAATCTTTGCATCTGGCATGTAGTATAACAGCTTAAAATGAAGTATAGGCAAATTGATGTTCTTATAATTGGTGATATGATTTTTCACTACTATACTGTCTGGAATGATTTTACGGAAATAAAAAGAAGCAAGAATCTTTGATGATGATTTGTTTTTAGCGCCAATTCTAAAAGGGTAAATTATATATTTTGAATCTAACAATGAGCGAGGAAGCGAGGGATTAAAAATGAATGCATTTCCACCTTCGGACGAGGTTGCGCTTTCAGCAAAACGTTGAAATTCGGGGATAAAGGATTTATCAAAGAAACAAAATGCGTAAAGAAAACGTCTGCATTTTACAGGCGCGGCCAAATCCACTTCATAATTGTAGTCTCCGTCAAAATTGGCAAGTAAACTGATGACTCCAATACACACATTATGTTGACTAGTTAAGATTTTTTTTACAGCAATTTCTATTTTGCTGAGCTCTGCAGTATTATCATTTTTATATTTTCGTATTGTTGTCTCACCGTCACTTAAAACAACATGAAATTTTCTTTTGTCATAATTTGATGCAATTTCATTTGCAATGGCTTCAAATTGGTATTGTAAATCATTTCTTTGGGCCGTATAGTTTTTAGGGTCAAAAAGTTCCTTTTGGTCAAAAATCGATTTAGAGATAAGGCCGGCATTATCCCCATTAAAAAAGAGGAATTTTTCATCCGTTTTAGGATTATGTGGAGTCGCGTTAAATCTATTGAATATTGAAATTAGTTTTCCAAAAGCTCCGTTTGTATCTATATTGGTTGGCTTTAAAAAACCAAGCATTACTTTTTTGGAAGATATCCTAATACTTAAATGGGAAGTATCAGAAAAGTTATTTGCGCTGTCACCTTCGATAGGAAAGTTATTTGTAATCCACTTAGCATCAGCAAAAGTTTTGTCCGAAAAAGTATGATTACAGGAATATACGCAGACTAAACATAGGGCATAGAAAGCAATGATTTTCATGTTATTTAAGGATTAAAACTGGGATTTACAAATTGTTTCTAATCACCGACTCTATCCATTGCAATAAAAGTATATATTTTCAAGAAACTAAACAAAAAGTTGTTTTGCCACTCAAAATAGTAAGCCACACTCATTTAAAATCCAAATTATTCAATCATTGCCAATATAAGCAACCTTTTTGGAATTTGCAATAGGAACGCCCAGAAATTCCCTCAAAATATATACTAAAATAGATTAACTGATTTATTTTCAATTATTTGCAGCAGAAATTATATTTTAAAATATGTTTTTTTGGCTTAGTAAAGGATTTCTTGAAAAATCAAATGGCAAAAATTTTTAATTCCTTGGATAAAACAGAAGACAGCCTAAAAAGACAGATAGCCTAATGGATAAAAATAATTTCAAATTTTGCAAAAACCTTGTAGCTTCACTATAAAATCGAAAGGTATTATTAAACACCCTTTTTTCCTTGCTTTCCATTGTCCTATATAAACCGTACAGGGGCCTTTAGAAGTGGCATTATTTTGTAGCGCGGTATTCATCAATGGATATGTAATATAATCGAACTCTTTTAAAACTTATACTAAAATGGAAAATCGTTCAGAGCAAAACTCACGCGATGGTATATTAGCTTGGCGGATGGCCAAGCGCAAAATTCCAGCGATGATTTCTGCATGTATATCTCTTTTCTGGTTATTCATAATTAGCAGTTTTGCAATGTCATGTAAAAGTAAATTGAAGCTTTCCGTTGAAGCGGCGCTTATTGGTCAGGATTGGCAAAAAGTCAGCGACGCTTGTAAGCTGGATGATTCCATGCTTGCTAAACCTGAAACAATTGGTATTTTAGGTCATGCAGCCATAATGCTCAATAAAAATAATGCATCTTATATCCTTTTAACAACATTGAATACTGACAACACTAGAAGAAAGGGCTGGCAATGCTGGACAGATAGTTTTGTGCACCACTATCCTAAAAGCGCGATTCCATACTATTTACAGGGTGATGCATATGTGCGCAACGGCAATTACGAAAAAGCAATAGAAAGTTTTAATAAAGCAATTCACCTAGATTCAAATTGTTCTTTGGCTTATAACGCGAGGGGGTTATTATACGCTCTTATCAATGATAACCGCAAAAGCCTTAGTGACCTTAATTATGCATGCAAATTAGACCCAACTGTTTCCGATTATTTAGTAAACAGAGGAACTTTATATTATAATAACAGAACAGCTGAAACTGCCGTTAGCGATTTCACAAATGCAAAAAACATATCACCCGATAACGCATTCGCCCTGAATGGTGAAGTCTGTGCTAAGTTATTTGACTTCAATGAAAAGAGCAACAAATATTTATTTGATAGCGTTATCTACCAAATATATAAAGCCCGCGAAAAATTAAACATTCCAATTTTCAACGAGAATATACATTCCTTACTATATGAAATTGAAAGTAGAGTATATCCTTCAGGTCAAGAAGAATCTCCATTTTTCAGAGTTTCTGATTTTTTTAACTGGAATGCTTTGCTGCAAAAGTCTACAAGTGACAAATATGATTTATTTAGAACCATATTAAATGAAACATTGCCCGTGATAATTGATGCTAAGTCTCTCGTAAAGCTAAATTCACTATTGTTAGATCCAAATCTTTTTAAAAACTATTTGGCAAACGCTCTTATACCTGACTCTCTGCGGAAAATAGTGTCTAAGGCAAGGACGACCTACCTTGCCAACAAGAAAGGCGAAAAGGATAGTATTCAATGCCTAAATCGTTATATTTTCGAGAAATTCTACTTAGGATTAATAGCACCTTTCCGATTAAGAGACCCTGGCATGAATATAAACACCAGTTTTTCTGATCTAATGGAACAATACGCTGCAAACACAAGAAGCGATGCTTTTACAGCTAGACAAACCATTTTAGATCAAATGGGGGTTAATTTTTCGTTTGGAGGAAATAATTATAGCGCTTCAATTGGTTCTGCAGAGAGAGAGACTGTTTATGATTTTGCAACAATAGCTGAAGCTGGAGCTTTAATGAGTCAAATTTCTGAGACTAATTTAAAGACGCAAAATATTAATGACCAGACATTGGCTCAACTCGATAAGTACTCTAACATGAATCCTATAATAAGAGCGCGAGAGATGCAGGGTTTACAAGGGGGAGCGATTACAGATATAAAAAGACAATATACAGACAATGGTGCTCCTTATTTTTTACAATGTATTAATGGGCTAGGTTATGAAAAGAAATAAAGTTGTTCAATTACCATTTTGGTTGATATTAGTTACCATTTGTAGTTGTAAAAAAGCCGCAATTCGTGAAGATGGCTATGTTGCATTTTCATTGCGGGTGGTACAACAACTTATGAAAGATAATGATCATAGGCTCGATTCAGCAGTTTATAACATAGGCGGTATTACAAGAATAGTTGGAGTAGTAATAGACAGGCATAATAATGACATAATACTAATCGGGAAAAAAAGCAGCCAGGCGCCCGCGGCAAGATTTGACGACTTTGTAACTGCCTTACGGGCGCGATTTATTTATGATGAATTGCCAATGGTAAGCATTGATCCCACTCCAACATCTCTAATAACTGGTAAACAGGAAGTTCGCTTTGGTGGTCACATCGAGGGTTCATCTTTTGGGAAAGATTTCTTAGAAAGTGACATCTTACTTAAAAAATACAGCTTGGAACTCTCCCAACAGCTACCCAATGTGACTTCTTTTAAGAAATTGTTTGGGGATGATGAGTTTAAAAAAGCGAGGGCCCAGGGATTAAACCCAGTCGGTTTAAAGTGGGTCACAGATGATTCAAGTGATAACAAAACTGAGGGAGAGAGGCAAAATAATACCCAATCCCGGTTTTGGTATAATTATAAAGAACCTTATACAGTTAGGATTCGGGGCAACGTCTTTTGTTTAATGTCACTTGATATTGTAATTGAAGATGAAAAAAGAGTGAATGGGATTTTACAAAATAGAGATTCAGCAGTGTATGATACGAGCAGCCCGGCTATCCAGTTTTCGAATTTGTTTACTGACAATTTTTATACACTGAGTGATACTCACCCTATAATTAAGCGATTAAAACTCCTTTTTGATATGACAGCAATAGCAGAGGGGCTAAAAAATACGACTGATATTCCTGACATAGATTTTTTACTCAGAAGTTATAAGGTCAAAGAAATTAATACTCCAAAAGACTTTGATTTGATAAAAATGTATGCTGTCATGACACTGGCAGACGGTAAAAAAAAGCTTATACACTTGAGTGGAGGCGTACAGACCTCTATTGATCTGCAATGGCTTAATGCAGGCGACGTCAGTTATTTAGAAAAATTTGTTTTGCAATCGAGGCCAAGTAAAAATAGTTTGTTTTGGCGGATTCCTGTTGATAACTGGCAAATGCCAAACAGCAATGGTATGGAAGTAAATAAACATGTTGAAACTACCGGAAAGGCCAATGGATGTTCAATTTATTCATATGAGGAAATTGCAAATAAATATAAGAACGCTGGTGGAAATAATGTATTACCGTCACAGGGATTAATACAAGCTGCTGATGCTATTCCGACGAAGGGTGTACAAATGAAAATGAAAATTGATACATCTTCTTTTAAGCTTGTTGATTCTTTGTTAAATGTTAGAGATCGGATTTTAAATTAGAAATATCTAAAGTTTAAAAAATACCCCCTTTTGTTACCAAAGATAATTTTATGAGTTTCGGATGAATTTAATATTCATTACTTCAAATTTCCAAGTATTATGAAAAAGAAAATTCCTATAGCTTTAATAGTAATAACTTTCGGTATTTTGACCCTTAATTCATGCAGGCACGCACTTAAAAATATTGTTAAGTACAAGGGGAATTACATCTGTATCTCCTTAAATCAATACCTAATAGAGATCAATAAGTTGGCTGAAACTAGATCGAAAATCCCGTCAGACATTGGCAATTTATTTGGAATGTCGTGGCTTGTCGGATATGTTGTGGATACCAAGAATAAAGATATTATCCTCATAGGTGAAGATAAGGAAGGTCGGCCACCCTATAATTCGCAAGATATTTTTATAAATTTACAAAATGTTTTCGATAGTGCCTCATCACCGATTTGCTCATTGGATCCTAATCCAGTAAATATTGAAAAATTTGACCAATATTTGGCAACGCAGACCGATGATTATGAAAAGCGAATTAACAACTCGAAGAGCCTAATAGGAGGGCAAAAAGTAGTCACAGGTGGAGTCCCTGCAAATTCAAGGCATGCTTATATCATGATATATGCTGACTATGATATGAAAAAAATATCACAAGGTTTTTTGTCTATCCCTGGTGTGCACTCAACTATTGAGTTTTCAGAAAAAGAGAACCCCAATTTTTCGTCAGCACACGCCTCTATGTCAAGGTACTGGCTACACATTAAAAAAAGCGAGGGGAATCAAACCTATCCAAATTTTAATGAAAATGACGGGATAGTTTTTATTAATGAATGCCCTGTAGTTGTATTGACTGAAAAAGAAAAGATTGATGCAGATGGAAATTTAAAGGACGATATTTCCGATAAGGATAAGATCGCTACCTCTTTCGCAGCTGAAATGAGTTCTAATTACAGCCGAATAGCTTCCAAAGACCCTTTATTTGCTGAATTGGAAAATATGTTTAGATTGCAAGCATGTTTAAAAGCCATAAAATTTAAACAAGCGTTTTTAGCGGCAAGTATTGATGAATCAAAATGGGAAAGACTGAGGCTTCTTGATGGTAATGATCTTCCGGATTCTTTGACCGGATTAGTTAATTACAGAAAAATTAGCAAAAATGTATATCGTAATAAGGAAGAAGGCGTAGAAACAAGGTTTTTTATAGTGGCAGGAGGAGTAAGCCAGGAAATGAAAATAAATAAAACCAACATATACCGCAATAGCTACATCAGAAATTTTACGAAAAACATTATTAATTCTAGACCAGACAGTCAATCTATTTATTGGAATGTTCATCTCGATGATAAAAGATCATAATGTTTGAGTTTTTTTCTAAGTTATTTTTGCATAGAAGTGAACTGAAAATATTTGATGGAGGTGTCGCGCGCTGTGGTTGTGTGTAAGGTAACGGAATAAGACTATTTGACATGGCATAGCTTGAAGGTGAAATGGCGAAACTAATATCCGCCAAGATTGTAACAAGAATCTCAAAAATACAAGCTACATTTTTAATTTGCTAACTTGCATACTGAAATAACCGTTAAAACTTTTTGTATTTATTGAAAACCACTCTTCAATAAAATGTGATAGATTAAATTAACAGCTATCATTTACATGAGGTTTATTATTGTGAATTTGAATCTCGTTAAAAATGATAAGAAAATTTGCTCTCGTTTCCATGTTTAGTTTAGTTTTATTGAGTAGTTCAATTCAATCTTTTGCCTGGGGTTCCAAGGGTCATAAACTTGTGGTTGAGTTGGCATTTAGCTTGTTAAGCCCCTCAGCAAGGCAAAAACTGCTATCTTACCTTGATGGCTACCCAATTGATAATGCCGCCGTATGGATGGATTCTGTACGGGGTAGACATGTGCGTGAATATCAGTATATGAAAAACTGGCATTTTATTGATATGGAAGAAGGACAAACTTATGAGCAGGTGCGCAGTTATAATGATGTCGTCTACAGCCTCCAAAGGACAATAGATGCATTCAGCCATATTAACACACTATCAAATGACAGTATTAATATGAATCTACGGATACTCTTTCATTTAATGGGTGATATAACGCAACCCTTGCATTGCGGTTACGGTAGCGACAAGGGAGGTAATGAAATAGAGGTAACCACTCCAAAATACAATATAAAGAAAAACAATCTGCACCATGTTTGGGATGATGCAATTATACAAGAAGGAAAAATTACTATTGCAAGCCTACAAGAATATTACCGGACGCTTTCCATCGTTCAAATCAAAAACGCTAAAAAAGGCACTCCAAAGGACTGGATGTTGCAATCCAGGGGTTATCTGCATACCAATGTATATGCTTTTGACTACGTGCAATATGGCGTCAGTACACTTTCGTTAGATTACTTGAATAAAAATGTTCCGCTGGTTAAACAACAACTGACTTTTGCAGCCATCCGTCTGGCCGATGTATTGGAACGAACCTTCCATTAATTTCCCTGTTTTATCTCAATTGGTACATTGTCAAATGCCTGAAATCAAAAAGTTTATTTTTTCCTTTCAAAATAGCTAAATAATTTAGCATTAATTATGTAAAGCGTTCGGCTATGAAAACCAATAAGGAAATCCTGTTTCTTTTTGAAACTGACTTTAATGATGGCGGCGAAGACTATCACGTTGCCGTTGAACTGGTTATAAATGAACCTGAACCGTACTACCACTGCCGGATTAATGCCATTCCTGACCACGATTTATTTGTTGACGAAAACGGCAAGTTGCAGCTTGTCGGTGTCTATGATATTGAGGTTGATTTAGTTATAGATGAAATTGGATATTGGGATGATAAAAAATACGGCTATACATCTTGGAGCGACACGGTAGGGAATATTATTGAAAACAAAACAATGTCATGGAAGTATCAGTAATACAAAATATGCGAGTGCCTGCCGGATTTCCTTCCCCGGCAACGGATTATGTGGAAGAACGCATAAACTGAAAAGATTTATTGACGAAGCACCCGGAAGCTACCTTTA
>JABDEF010000034.1 GCA_013287235.1 Gammaproteobacteria bacterium | reverse complement strand
TCGCTCGCATCTTACCTTAAGCGTTGAACCTTCTTTTGCTATTTATTGGTTAATTCCAAGATTAAATAAATTTAAAACGCAGTATCCAAATATTGAATTAAGAATTTCATCTAGTTATAAGGTGGAGAATTTATCAAAAAATAATATCGATATTGGGATACGCTGGGGGAAAGGGCGATATCTTGGATTAACTTCAATATTACTTTTTCATAATAAGCTCTATCCTATTTGCAGTCCTGATTTGCTGAAAAAACATACCGTCAAAAAAATCAATGACTTGAAAAAGTTGGTTTTACTCCATGAAAAAGATGCGATTACTCAACCAGATTATCCAGATTGGCGTGATTGGGTAAAAAAATTTAAAGCAACAGAAGTGAATCCCGAAAGTGGATTATTCTTAGAAACAGGTTACTTAGTGATTCAAGCGGCCATTGATGGCCAAGGTGTTGCGCTGGAGCGTATTGAATTGGTTAAATCGGCGATTCAATCTGGAAAATTAATTCAACTCTTTAACTTAGGGATCCCCGAAACTGTCAACGCTTATTATTTAATTTTTCCCGAAGAAAAGTCATCTGATCCAAAAATTCAATCCTTTGTCCGCTGGATTAAAAGCGAAATAGATTAATTGCTACAACACTTTTCCATCAAACGTTTCTTGATTCAATTGATTAAAAGATTCATGCATTTCAACAATCCTTTGCTCTGCTATTTTTTTTGCGGCATTTGTGATGAGTGAATGAGTTAACTCATTTTTAAATTGATATAATGTAGAAAACGCTCCAGGCAAATCCTGTGCCCACCGGTGCCTTTCCGTAATTGAAACGATACGTACAATGCCAATTGTTCCAAGAAAATCTAAAACATCTGCATCATGGAAAATGATAGCCTCTTCCACTGTCGGTCGATCCGCATAATACATATGACCTAAAATCGCCGCTTTGACCTTAGGCCACTTTTGCATGGGAAACCCATAAGATGCGAGAAGTGACTCAACTATTTCTACTGAACGTACAGAGTGCTCCATCTCCTCTTTCTTATAGGGATCAATTGCACCAATATCATGCAAAAATGCGGTAGCGAATATGATATCCTTATCCACCTGAATGCCTTCGTTCTCCGCTAATGTCATGCTCATCTGATAATTACGCTCAGAATGGGCGATGCCCCAAGCTGAATGTTTTACATTTTCTTGGGCAAAATGATAGACTTTTTGTTTCCATTCCATATCAAGCGGAATGCCTGTTGGGGTTTTATCATCCATCGCCATCACCACCTGAGATAAAAAAATTGGTATTAAGCAACCGCTTAGCAATATTGCTTTTTTGCTAAAAAAAATCCGCATCTTACAAATAGATAACATCTTATAACCCCCTATAAAAATGATTTAAACTATTTTAATCGTTATTATTATTGATTATAATAGCAATAGTAATCAAATAACTATTGCAGAAAATGCAACAATGAGGAAAGCATGCTTGAAGATATCCTGACATTTCAAACAATTGTTCAACACAAGAGTTTAACTAAAGCTGGCAAAGAACTAGGAATATCCACTTCTATAGTGACGAGACGGTTAGCACGTCTAGAAAAATCGTTAAATATACGGCTACTCCAACGAACAACACGTCAAATTCACTTAACAGAGGCAGGTGAGATATTCTTTAACCAGATAACTGATGTCTTGTATGGACTTGAGGCTAGCAAAGAAGCCATTAGAAATCTAAGTGGCAATGTTGCAGGCACATTAAAAGTGGGGCTACCTACTGGCATTAGCCAACTTTATGTAACCAAAATGCTGCATCAATTTTCTCAAAAATATCCTGATATATCTATCCATATTGTAACAGGTCATAATTTATTAGGTTTATTAACCGCCGGATTTGATCTCGTCATTCATGCTGGCATATTACCCGATTCGAGTTTTTATTTTAAAAAAATAGGGAGTTGGAAAAAAATATTTTGCGCATCACCTGACTACTTAAAAAAATATGGCACACCCAATACACCCCTCGAATTAAAATCACATAACTGCATTGATCACTATGATAATGCTGAAAGAACCTGGGAGTACAAAGAAGACAATATTGTTAAAAAGATTGCAATAAATGGCAGCATCCGAGCAGATAATCATTTTGATATTAGACAATTGGTTTTGAGCGGTATGGGTATCAGTTATTTATCTAAATGCACCATTTATGAAGATTTAAAGCAGGGACGACTTGTTTCTGTACTGGACGATTTCCAATCATCCGAATTTGGAACATATGCTGTTTACCCAACGAATAAGTTTATCAGTAAAAAAATACAAGTTTTTTTAGATTTTATGACTAATTTATTAGGATCTGTGTATGGTGAAACAAGTCTTTAATTAATTCGTTAGTTGTGTTGGCATCGCCCGGGCAAAATGACAAGATAAAGAAAACCAGTTTACACTGCCGGAAAAACAGCAATCGCATTTTAGCATTGCGTCAAGGAAGAATTTATAAAACATTTGAGGCGCACGCAAAAAATACATTAAGGGAAACTGATCTTTTGGCTGCATGTTATTAGTTTATTGACTTTGAAAATCATTTACGTGTAGCATTCACACAGTTATAATACATTTAAACAAAAAATATCATATTTGAGGATTTTTTATATGGGCTCCAACTGCATAAGCGGTCCAAAAGTTTCGTAGGCAGGTCAAGCAACACCTAATTCCATAATCTTTTCTATGTCGAATAATTGATCATTTGCGACATGTTTGGTGAAGTCATATTCTCCTTGCATGTTAATATGCTGCCACGCAATAATCGATCCTCTTTTTATCGAATCAATCATTCGCTTACGTTCCTTGAGATCAGCATTGTTAACTAGTAATTGTGATAGATATAGAGGTCCGGCCCCGATTCGTGTAAAAAAGGGTTAAATCTCCGACTTGATCAAACATAGAACAATTTTATCTTCCTCTTTATGTAAAAATCCTAATGCAGCCTTTAAAAGTTGAATCTTCAGAATTTAAAGTTATCATGGAGTGGGGTTACTGGATTGACGGTAAATACTATTGACGACGATAAACAAAATACATCGCTGGAACTTTGCGGACATGCATGAAGTTGGCCGTCGATTATTTGCAAAGATAAATAAAAGAAAACAATCCGCGAATCACAACCATGAAATCCATTTTTTAGCGCGTGAAATAGATGAATGGTTACCTCAAGGGATTCAATCCATGATCGACGGAAATTATACTCCGCGTCATTTAAAAAGATATTATTTTCAAGATGAGATGATTGATCAGCTGCATATATCCGATCGAATTTTCCAGCATATTTTGCTTAAACAATTAAAACCAACGTTTAAACATGTGATTAACCCTAATTGCTTGCACATTTATGGCCCTTCAGGCGTAAAGCTTGCAACACAACGAATTCGTCAAGTGTTAGAAGAAGAAAAACCGGAATACATTATTCGTGCAGATATTAAATCTTTTTATAAATCCATCCCGCATTATAAATTAATTCAAGATATTAAAAAATTTTATGATGATCATAAAGTGCAATTCATGCTTCAAGAAATAATTGCAAATCCTATTGAAACACCAAGAGGATACAAAAATGCCATAACTGGAGTAGCGCTGCGAGGACCGCTTTCACAATTTTTCAGTGCAATTTACTTAAAACCGTTAGATGACGCATTTGATAAAATGGATGTGACTTACATTCGATACCAAGATGATTTGATTGTGTTGTGCAAGACAAAACGACAATTTAATCGTTGTCGGCGTAAGATGATGGACATTTTGGACGAGCGGCAACTCAAGCTGTCACGTAAAAAATCGCGAATGGGCTTGATCAATAAAGGTTTTCATTTTCTCGGAATTCATTATCCTGGGACGCAACCTCAGGATGACACCAAAGCAGTACAAGCTGCGAATGATAGCAGGATTACCCGCTACAATACTGATGAATATATGTTAGTCATGCGGGGGGGGGGTAATCCATTAAATGAACAAATACAGCTTGTACCAACACGCATTGTGCCTCATGCTAGAACACTACGTAAAGCTCGCGAGCAGGTAAAAATAATGGTCGCCACTGGGTTTTCTACCCACCGGATCAGAAGTTACCTGAAAAAATGGGCTCTTTGGTGGGTAATGACATCAGCAACGTGGAGCCTCGAAGAATTGCTCCACGCGTTTATCAAATCATGTTGGGATTATAGTTGCCGCGACTATGCAGTTCAGCTTCTTCGAATCCCTACATTATCAGGCAGCGCTGTGTTTTCTTTTGCGGCAAGCTGACTGGTACGTATGTTTTGAATGCTGGTGTAATTGCTCGTAATAAGTTTTGAAAAGTCGTGCCCTCACCCGCCGTGGCCGCGAGCGCAACCGCACTCCACAGCCCCACAGCTATCATCGTAATAAGAATTAACCCCCAGCAAGTAATTAGAACCAACCCCGCGAAAAGCACTACCGTCAACATCGATAGTGCGCGGCGCCGGCTTATTATTTAATACATAGTAAAGCCCTCTAGTTAATTTTTGTCGTAGACTAGGTAAGGAATCAAGCTCCCGCTGCTGTAAGCTTTCTCCAATAATCTTAAAGCAAAAGAGGTCAGCTTTTTTACCGTACCAGCGACCACAATCGCTACCATTTATTGAGGGTAATTCCCCACCTCTATTTGCCAATACATCGAAAGCCACATACATAAGATGTAGAAGATCCATAGGATATCGATTATTTGTCAGATACCCTTGATCGTTCAAAAGGAGAGACTTCTTGCTTTTGACAAATTCTTTAAATGTTTCTATGGCCTGTTTCGTAATATTTTCATTGTTTTGTTTAATAGCTTCAAAAACGTCGGTGATTGCATCAACATTGGTGCTTTCCCTAATTTGCTTATCATCAAGACTTTCATCTGGTGAAGCTAATTCAGCCTGTTCTCGAACGTCAGCTAATCTATTTGGTAATAATTCGGCAACGATACCGAACAAGCTTTCAGCCATCCCTTTATTTTCTTTCATCTCCTCCCCTTTTTCATTTCTAATCGAAACATCCAATCGACTAACAAGTAATTGGATTAGCGTGCCTTGCATACTACCCATAATAAAAGTTCGATCGAGAAGTGCATGTGTTTTTGACTTATTTTCTAATTCTTTCGTTATGTGACGTCTTGCAAAAAATTCAAATTTGTCAAGCGGTCCTGCATGTTCGGCTAAGAACAAAGTTTTTAAAAGAGCATGGTCACTACCAGAAAAAAAACAGGGTTTTAAGAAAGGAACATCCATTGCATATTCCATTACTATCTTAACCAGAGGATCCGGTAACCTCCAATTCTCATATGGCATGACATCTTCAATAACATTCTTACTTTCTAATTTTTTACCACTTGCAGTCATAGGAAACTCCTCATCATGTGATTATTTTTTAATTAATTGAATAAAATAATAGCAACACCAAAAAAACACTATGTATCATTTAGTAAGTACATCTAATAGTAAAGTAGAAAGAATTAAAAAAAGCAGATTTTTGAATCAACCAAACCATACTCAACCTCATCTGCTTCATTTTCCATATCTAACTGAAAAATCCCAAAGCGATTCAAATGATCCGTCCAATACGGCGACATAGCTGCAAGGATTTCATTAGGTATTTCTATACCTTGCGCTCGTAGTTTATTAATTCCCTTGGTTTGATAAACAACTGTATGGAATATCAACATATTTGCCAACAGATGATTATACCGAATAATTTTACGTTGATTGGCGCGCATGTTGTCACTGATTACGCCACCGCCACCAAATCTGATCCAATCAATAAATCCATTGAATTCTTCACTCTTGCAGGTTGCAGCTTGAATCATTCGACGCATTTCAGGGTCATCGATATAGTTTAATAAAAACATGGTTCTTTCAACTCGTCCTAATTCTCTAAATGCAAAATAGACTTTATTTTTCCGACTTTTTGAACAAAGCTTTCGTAATACTGTGGATGCTTTTACTTTACCCTTATAAATTGAAATGGCTATGCGCAACATATCATGATAGTGAGTTTCTATAAGGCCCCAGTCGATCGGTTTTTCTGTAAAAAGACTGTCAATATTTTCATAATGATCATTTCGTGAGGCTTTGTAATAATAAAGATGTTTAAATTGTTTAATACGCGGCATGATTAATATGGCGAGTAATGCAGCTAATCCAAATAAAACCTCACTTTGCGCCCAAGAATCGCCATGCACTTTGTTAGGTTTTATGTCTGAGTCATTTTCAACAATACCATCCAACAAATAAACGCTTTCATGAACACCGCAGGAAATAAAATTGCTAAAAAGTGCAATATAAGTATCAGACACATGATAATAACCAACCCCGCCATATCTGCCATAACGGATATGATGAGCAGCCAATAAATTTTGTTGGTACATATCCCAGAAAGTACCATCTACTGATAAACTGTCTCCTGGTCCCCAATGTTTTGGTAAATCAAAAACATTATAGTGATTGATTAAAGCCATAATGGCTTTTAACAATTTTCTATCATCAACATGATGGTTGAAAAGCCATGCTATTTGTTTACGAGTGTATTTTAATAATGAACGTTCCCCTTGGGTTGGCCCAACATTACAGCCATAGCAAAAAGTGGTTGCAACAAATCTCGATGGATAATCAGATATTTTTGTTTGAAACCCAGAAAGGGGTTTGAAAAAAATGCTAAGGTTAAGCCACATTTCAATTTCAACAATAACATCGACAATGCTTTTTAATGGCATTTCAGACATAATCATGTTTTTAATTTTTTCAAGTTCAGGATGATCTTTTTTCTTGGGTAGTTTCTTTAAGATGGGTAGTCCGTTATCAATGACTAAATAAGGATTTTCATGATAGTGCTCATCAACTTTCTTTGCTGTTTGTCGTAATTGCTCCTGCTTCAATGCAACAAATTTCAGCGCTTCTTTAGGGTGCTTTACTAACTCACAATAACTATCTACTTCTATTTCAAATTGCTCCCATGTTATGAATTGTTTATTTGGATCATCAAAAATAAATCCATCTGTCACATAGGCATCCCCACAGCTTAAATCACCCATAAGAACAGTGCAGACTGCAATTTCGTAATAATGACGATTGATTTTTTTAACGACTACGTTTTTTTCTTTTTTAAGTCCAGTCACTGCTTTAAACCATCCTTCTGATAATAGTGTTAAATCAGGTTGGATAGGATCATCTGGATTGAGATCAATCCACTCTTTATGTGAGTAGCGATGATATTTGATAAACATCAGAGCTGTTTCTATGGATTTATCATTAGAAGATGAATAAATAGTTAAATTTTCTAATAATTGGAAAATAATAGATCGTTTGTTATTGTAAGGTTTTAACATCCAAGTAATATGGTTTTCGCCTGTGAGACCAAGATATTCTCTACATTGTTCTAAGATTTCATCTGTTTTTCCATCTAATTGTTTTTCAATGACATCAATTTTTTCCTGCGCGGTGTGGTTATTTTTTATGACCATTAATGTATTATAAAGCAAGAACACGAAGTGATCTGTTTTATCAGCTTGGTTAAGTCGATACTCCTCTAGTTTTGCTTTAGCTTGTGCTTCGATGTTTCTAATCCATGTAATAAATACTTGTACCAAATCATCAATAGCTGAAGCCGTTTTCATATAAATAAAAATGGTCGCAAGGGCATATCGTTTAATGGGTTTCATTGATTTCATATCATCAATATCTGCAATTAATGCTTCATCTCTTAACTGTTCGATTCTGGCAGGTGTAATAAAATCGAGATTGATATTAATTTTTTGACGTAGCTTTCTCATATTATTAACATATTGAACAAATCCTCTGACATTATTTGTTGTTGGTTTTTTAGGTTCTAGTTTTAGCGTTGCCCAAGATAAAAAACTACTATCGTTTTCAGTCGGTTTTTCAATTCCTATGATGATATCGATTATTTTTTTCTGTTCCTTCGTCAGTTCATTAAATATCTTTTCATAATTGCCGTTGTTTACAACGGCTCTAGCAGCTGATGTTAACCTAACGAGTTTTTGAAACACGGGTAATTCAAAGCGTGATTTGATAAGCTCATCAATTACATAATTAATAATATCGGCTAAGTTTTCTCTTGTTGTTGCCGCTTCTAATGCGGCGGTTTTCATGACATTACGTCGCTCTTTTTTATCCGGATTAATATGCAAATATTCTCGAATTATTTTGATGTGCCTTTTGCGAGCGGAGGTGTCATATCCATTCACATCAATTTTACCTTCAAATCCTAGTTTTTCAGATATATATTTTCTAATGGATTCGTTTATTTTATTGAGCCTGACTGGTCGACCTAAATATCGATAACATTTCAAAAGAATCATAAAACCTAACCTGGTGATCGGTAAGGTCTTTTTTGTTTTTGAATTCAATAAAATTAATTCCTCAGGTGTAGGAGTAAATAGTTCAATTAATTCTTTGTGGCTTAAATTTGGTTTTATACGTGGATAAGCAGTCTCATGTATTGCAGCCATTGCATTCTCATTTTGTGTTTTTAAAATTAATATGTTTTATTTTTCTAAAATTTCATGTTTAGACATTGCATCATGCCATTTGTCTTCTTCTGCATGTTGATATAACATCGTAGTTTCGACACTTTCGTGACGCGCATGTTTTTTAATATAACGTAGCTCAATCCCGACATCTGCCTGATGAGTTATTGATGTATGACGCATCCAGTGAGTTGATGCCTGCTTTAGTTTCATAGCAAAATCAGGGCGACTTTTTTCTAACAGTACTGCACAATTTAGAAAAACTGTTTTCACTAAACGATAAATCATATTCGCAGTAACACCTTTTGTGCCATTTAAATTCATAAACAAAGTATTTTCTTCATCAAACTGTGGAAATTGAGGAAGCCCGTAAAATTGACGGTAGCGAATCAATGCTTTTAACATTGAATCGTTAACAGGTATCAGTTGAGCTTTTTGTCCTTTTCCTATAACTTCCCACCACCATTTACCACGGATTTGTTTGATGCTTGGCATTGTGGCGTACGCGATTTCACTCACACGAGGACCCAGCAAATAAAGTAAATGAAACAGATAGCGTATACGTTCATAGTCTTTTTGTTCTCTAGCTGTAATTTTTGGCAAGTTTTCAATATAATCTACAACCGTTTGCCATAGCGCTTGTTCTAAAAAACGCTCTGTGACTTTTGTTTTCATCGTTGAATATTGTTTGATCTTGCGGCGCATCAAACCTAATGGATTTCCACTTAAGTAGCCTGCTTCAACAAGATAAGAAAAAAGAGCGTTAATAATAGTAATAGCTTGAGCGACGCTGTCCTCACTTAGTGGTCCTTCAAAAGGACGCCAAGCAGGATGGTGACGCGGTTTACGCTGACCACACCAATGTGTTGCAGGTTGGGGGTTCAGTAAAAATTGTTGATAATCGCGAAGATCATCACGTGTTAGGCTTGAAAATGGTTTCTTTTTTTCAATGAGAGACCACAATAGTAAACGTTCTGCTTCCTTGCGATAAGCGCGTTGTGTTTGAGGTGATCGTTCGAACTCAGCTAGCCAACATTGAATAGCTTGTAGATCATTCGTAGCAGAAATTTGTTGGGTAATAAATGCAGGTGCGCGATTGGTTCCTGATTCACCGCTAAGATTTTCAGGAGCGATTAAAAACTCAAGCGGGATAGGTATCAATGTTGTATCATCCATAATTGTCCTTGTTTTGATCTTATGATTTTTAGAAAAAACATTTTGACAGCGTCCATTTAAAATATCAAGATAAGTGTAATTATCATGAATATTGATATTTTAAAATAATAATTCAACATGACTGACGTATCATGTCAAAGCATGATATAGTGCGGAAAATTAAGAAAATCATGCGATAGGACAACCATGTCAAGACCAGGCGTTGATTATGAAACCGTAAAATATACTGCAGTTAAATTATTGAGCCAAGGTATTGCTCCCTCCGTGCAAAAGATAAGAGAAGAATTAGGTACAGGCAGCAACACAACAATTTCTGAACATCTAAAATTTTGGCGTGATGAATATGCTAAAAAGACTATCCATCATTTACCGGCTAACATGCCTAAAGAATTGATTTCTACTTTTGAGGTATTGTGGCAAACGGCGATGGAACATGCTCAAAATCAGTTAGCCGAATACAAGAAGACTGTAGAAAGTGAACGCGGGATAGCGTTACTAAAAGAAAAAGATTCGGAACAAGCAGTCAGCGATCTCCAGCTAAAATTAACAGAGCTTTCCTGTACGTTGGAACAAGAGATCGCAAACAAGCAAAAACTGGACGTTGAATTAGCCATTGTAAATGATCACTTAAGCAAGCAAAACGAAGTGATCATTGTACAAAAAAATCAATATGAAGACCGCCTAAAGCGAGTTTACGAAGAAAAAGATCATCTCATTACACAGTGCCATCATTTTCAAACAGAGATTAAAATATTACATGAAAAATTAACTTTGCAAGCTGAAGAACAAAAGCGGTTGTTTGCCAAACAAAATGCCTTACAGGAACAATCCGAAACCCGTTGGCTAAAGCTGATTGATCAGGCAAGACAAGAAACAAAAGACGAACGCAAAAAATTAGAAAATATCCGTCATCAAAATAGCGAACGAATTAAAAAATTAGAATCACAATTAACAAATGCACAAAGAGAAATTCATGAGAATGATGTTCACCTAAAGACGGCACAGGAAAGAATTATACAATTAAGACAAGAAATTAAATTTATAGAAACAGAATACATAAAATCTCGCGCAATCATCATGAAACTTGAGGAAGAAAAAAAGCAAAGAGCGATATCTCATTCTTCCAAAGCCAAAAAAGAGCGAACAACAACTCAATAAAGAAACATTGATACAGGAATAAAAAAATGTGGTTTAAGCAGGCACAATTATTTCAATTAACAAACGCAATGCGTTATTCACCAATGGATTTATGCGAAAAATTAGGCAAACTCGAATATGAAGAATGCTTGCCTTCTATGCCATACGGTTCGGGTTGGATCTCTCCCGTTGATGAGGAAGGGGCTCCTCTTGTTCAGTCTATCAATGGCTATATGATGATTTGCTTGCAAATTGAAGAAAAAATATTACCTCCTATTGTTATCCGTCAAGAGCTTACTAAGAAAATTAAAAAAATTGAAGAATCAGAAAATAGAAAAGTCGGATTAAAAGAAAAATATGCATTGAAAGATGAAATCACAGCAACATTATTGCCGCGCGCATTCAGTAAACTCACTAAAATTTATGCCTACATTGATACTAAAAATCACTGGCTCATTCTCGGTACGGCGAATACTAAGAAAACAGAACAATTTATATCTGCTTTCAAGAAAACATTCGGTGACAATATCGATTCATTCCGAATTAAAAAACTCTCTGCTGTCATGACTTCTTGGTTAAAGAATCAAAGTTATTCTTCGTTTTTTTCAATTGAAAAATCTTGCGTACTGCAAGATGCAAATCATGAAGGTCGTGTTATCCGATGCCATAACCAAGATTTATTTGCAAACAGCATTCAATTACTGATTAAAGATGGCTGCGAAATAAAGCAGCTCGCGCTCAACTGGCAAGACCGCATTGATTTTGTATTGCTGGATGATCTTTCAGTGCAAAGCATCAAATTTAAAGATGAAATCATTGAACAAGTAAAAGAAATGGAAGCTGGCACCAAACAACAACAGTTTAATACAGACTTCTTGATTATGACAGAAACATTAGATGGTTTATTTAAAGATTTATTGAATTCATTCGCCGAACAGCCAGCAAAAATGGGAGACAATGTGGTATCAATGACTAAAAGGTTTGGTTCCTAGACTTGATATCCTTTTGCCAGGATTCCGGCCGAACCTCAGTTAGATTTGTCATCTGATAAACTCAGGAGAAAGTAGCATTAGAGAACAGTATCACCCAGAATAATGTCAGAATTAGCCTAAAAATTTTATGAGTGAATGAATGGACCAAATACAAACACAAAAAAATAGTACGAAAAAAACTAAAAAAACTAAAAAAAATAAAAAAATATTTCAACTTGTAGCAACTGCGGCTGGAGATGTCGTATCTAAAAAAGGCTATGTAAGTGTAATTGATTTATTTCTCAGAATCGGTTGGCTGACCTCAGATAATATCGTCGACTGGAAGAGCGGTAAAATACCGTATCTTGAGCGAGTCATAACAGCAAATTTGAGTAAAATTTCGAAAGCAATGAAAGAATTTAAATCATGGGCTATTCATTCAAAATTAAAAGCTAGCTTTACCCATTACAAACATAAAAGCCATAAACTTCGGTTCAGCAAAACAGGCGAGCTGAATATAGAAATTGCATATTGTACGCATTATGTACTTGTTAAACCAGAAAAGAGAAAAATTGACAATGATTTTACCAACTCAGAGATTTAACCCTTTTTTACACGAATCGGGGCCGGACCTCATGGAGATCCACCATGCTTAAAATGGATTTGAAATCCCAAGTAAGAGAAATTATCACTGATATAAAATTACTTGGTGGATCATTAATTAAAAATGAAGAAGAACTCAAAAACGCACAAGAAAATGGAGATATAGTTGTTCAACTAGATGTGATGGATGAAAGCGCTTCGTCTTTTGGTCATTCCGCTATTTATATGGGAGATAACTGTTATGAATTACAGGTCTCTGAAAATAAGAATCCTAATGCGTTAGCATCATCTAAATATACAGCGATAAAAATTAGTATACATAAGCAAACGAATAATCCTCTAAGTGAAAAGAAATTAGAAGAACTCAAAAGTTTTGAGAATCTATATATAAATCTATACGAATCTAATCAGTGGAAAACAGACGGCACACATGAAAAATTAAAAAAATTATCTCAAAAAAGAGTGCTTTTCAAGGTTCCTAAAGAATATTCAACATTATTGAAGGAAGGTATTAAAAGTGAAGTAGCGATTTTTAAAAATACGCCTCTCGGTTTTGGACGTCAATATAACTGCACTACATTTGTCAGAAACTGTTTTCGAAGATTATTTGTTGTAGACTACCAACAAAAACGAAAAATGAAAAGATTTATCGAAGAAGATAAGTTAGATCAAAAAACACAAAAATCTTTGCAGAAACAAAACGATTCTCAAGATTCCTCTCAGTTAGAAAAATCTGATGTTTCAAATAATGAAAACAAAAAAGATCAAAATCTTAAAGAAAACACACAAATAATCAGCAGCTCTTCATCAACTACAACTACAAAAAAAGTAAACGAAACTCAAACCATGACTTTGGAACACAAAAAAGATGAAATTGGTGATGGGAAAAAATCAAACTCTGAAGATCAATCATCCATAATATTAAATGAAAAAAAATTGGTAAATCAATATCCCAACCCCAATCCTATTGCAACAAATAATATACAACCTCGAGAGAATTTAGTTAATGATAGAAATATTCCAGAATATTTTTTGGGGGCTGGTGTAGGAACCTCAATGGGGGCCGGAATTGGCTATGGAATAGGCGCTCTCGTTGGTGGTCTTATAGGTGGTTTTTTTTCTTTAGGTGTGCTTACACTTCCTGCAGCGTACGCTGGAGGAATACTAGGCGCTGCTATTGGAGGAGTCATAGGTTCAACAATAGGATGTATTGCAATGCGATTTCACCTATCAGCTCAAAAGGAAAAGCTTAAATCGAAACGCAATCTATATCCAGCAGATTTGAAAAATGAAAAAAATGCTGCTATTGTAACTAACGCACAAAATCCTACACTTTTCACTTCATCGTCTACAGACATTTTACGAACAACTGGCATGTCTCTAGAAAAACAAGACAAAAATGAAAATATCACCTTAACTATTTCAACACAAGGCACTAATGAAAATAAAAAAAGTCTTACAGCTGATTTTTCCAACTCTAAGAAACTTTTTTTAGAAGAAATAAAATCAAGAAAAGCAATAGTACAACAAAAATTAGAAAAAGTTGAGCAAATACTTAGTGAGTATAAAGATGGATTCAGAAATCGTTATGGCCATTTTATTGATTATTTTTATCAAAAAAAATTATTTGAAAAATACGGTTCTCAATGGGCTTTTTTAAGTGAACTTGATGCGTATATTCGTGCGGAAAACCCTAAAGACAATTCTAACACTTTATATGATAAATATAACCTTTTGTCTCGCGCAAAAGGATTTGATTCAGAAATTAATTATTTATGGCAAAAAGCAAAAGAACATCAATATATATCTTCAAAATT
>JABDEF010000033.1:11291-14483 GCA_013287235.1 Gammaproteobacteria bacterium | reverse complement strand
GACTAATACCATCGTCTGTAAAATAGGGATTCGTAAAATTGACACCATAATACTGTTGATAACGACTGCGTGATAAATTAAATCCGAGTGTATTACCCGTCCCTAAAAAGTTCTTTTGATTGAATCCAGCACTTAATAACACATGATCCAATTGTGAATAACCGACACTGAAGTTCGCCGTTGCTGCACTGTCTTCTGTCACTTTGTAATCGACATCCACCTCATCCTCTTTTTCTTTCACAGGCTTAATCGACATTTCGACTTCTTTGATATTGGGTAAACGCTGCATTTTTACTTTTGATTGATTTAATTTACTCGTAGATACAACGGAAGATTCCATTTGCTCAATCTCACGACGTAATACGACATCATTGGTTTTTGCATTATCTGTGAATGAAATATGACGAACATAGGCACGTTTTTTAGGATTGATACGCAGAGTGACAAAAACGTCTTTTCTTTCATCATCTATTTTTGGATCGACCGTTATTTCTGCAAATACATATCCTTTGTCACCGAGTGCCTCCGAAATCGATTTTTGACTTTCGATTAATTTTTTGCGAGAAAAGATCTCTCCTTGTTTGAGACGTACACGTTCCATTAATGCTTCACGCGGTAAAATATAATTCCCCGTCAACTCTACACCACTGACGGTATAGGGCTCACCTTCAGAGATCACAATGGTCACAAAAATCGATTTGCGATCTGGCGTAATCGCTGCTGTAGAGGATTTCACTTCAAATCGAAGATAACCATGATCAAGATAAAAATTTCGAACATTCTCTAAACTCGCATCTAATTTTTCTTGTGCGTATTGATCTTTTTGTGTAAAGAAAGTGAAAAGACCAGGGGTTGAAATGGTTAACTGTTTTTCAATGAGGCTTTTCTTAAATGCATGATTCCCGATAATATTAATGGCGTGCACTTTCACCACCAATCCTTCTGAAATCGCAATTTCAACAAGGACGCGATTACGCTCCATGGGAGTCACTTTTACATCCACACGCGCATTGTAACGACCCAATTGATAATATTGATTCAAAAGACTTAATTTAATTTTATCTAATGTTGCACGATCATACGGTCGTCCTTCTGCAATATTCACACTGCGCATGACATCTAATAATTTATCTTTTGGAATGACATTATTCCCTGAAATTTTTAATTGTCCAACCGTTGGCCTTTCAACCACTTGAATAATGAGCGTATCATCTTGACGAGATAACGTAATATTATCGAAAAATCCTGTATCATAAAGTGATCGGATAATATCTGCGTTTTCAGCTCCGGTGATTCTTTGACCCACGCTGATGGGAAGATAAGAGGTCACCGTATCCTCTGAAATACGCTGCAACCCTTGAATTTCAATCTTCTTAACAACAAAGGATGAAGCTGCATTTGCATTCGTCACAAACCCATGCATGAATAAAATGAAGATGAGAATAATTTTTTTCATATTGTAAATCGTAACCTTTAAACTGAGGGGGTATTATCGTCTAGTTTAATCCTCAAATGCTAGGATTTTTTTGAAGTACGTCGTCCCGTGATTCTCCTACACGGGACCTCTTGCAGTTTTCTGAGCTTAGCTCAGAAAACTGCAAGAGGTCCCGTCTAAAAGCATGACGGGACGACGATTATCCTCCCAACAAAATCACCCCCAAAGCAAAAACTGGGGTCGCGGAGGTTAAACTGTCGATGCGATCTAAAATGCCACCATGTCCGGGAAGTATTTTACCGGAATCTTTTATTCCCGCAGCACGTTTTAACATGCTTTCAAAAAGATCCCCTAAAATGGAAAAAATGACTGTCACGTAACCCAATATCAAAAGTGGCAACCATTGGTTTTCAGATATTTTAAAAAAATATATCACAAAGCCTATTACAATCAATGTCGAGAGCATTGCCCCTAAAAACCCTTCCCAAGTTTTACCTGGACTGACATTCGGTAAAAGTTTATGTTTTCCAACGGCTTTTCCTGCAAAATAAGCACCCGTATCAGCACCCCAAATTAAAGCCAATAAGATAAATAAAATAGGCAATCCATGTGGAAGGTCGCGAAGAAAATTTAGCGCAAGCCAGCAAGGCGTCAACGTCATAATTCCCATCACGCCTTTGATGATAATACTTTTATCCCACGCATTGCTTCCTCTTGGATAAAGCAGAACCCAAACGGCGACAAAAAGCCACCAAATAAAAGCCACTATCATGATATTGGGAATCGCGAGATAATGATGAAATAAAAGAAAAAGTGAAAGAAAGAGACACGCTATCATCAAAAAAGGAAAAAAGAGTGATCTTGGAAAATTGTTTAACCCTAAAAATTGAGACCATTCAAAAGCCCCTAATACGACAATCAAGCCTGTGAAAATAGCAAAACCTCTAGGAGGAAGCGTGACAAAAAGTGCAATAAAAACGGGAATGAGTACAACCGCAGTCAGAAATCGCGCTTTTAGCATATTTCACCTTTTTGAAGTTGTTCACCAGTAAAACCAAAGCGCCGTTCACGATTAGCAAAATATGTTAATGCTTTATCGAATTCGTTTGCATTAAAATCAGGCCAGAAAACATCTGTAAAATATAGCTCTGTATACGCAAGTTGCCACAGCAAAAAATTACTGATACGTATTTCACCGCTCGTACGAATAAATAAGTCAGGATCGGGCAGGTCGGAAAAAGAAAGATATCGTCGAATACAATCCGCATTAATATCCGCTACTTGTAATTCATGATGACGAATACATTCAGCGATTTTTTTGACGGCTTCTGTAATATCCCATTGACCGCCATAATCGACTGCCAATAATAATTTAAGTCCGGTATTGTTTATTGTCAATGCTTCCACTTTTTGGATTTGTTTTAATAACTTATCATTAATATGTGTGCGATTCCCAATCACACGTAACTGAACATTTTGTTCATGTAATTTTTTAGCATCACGCTTTAAAATGGTGATGAATAAATCCATCAGATAGCCGACTTCATCGGGTGGCCTTTTCCAATTTTCACTGCTGAAACAAAATAGTGTCAGTACTTCAATATTTTTTTTAATGCAACTTTCGACAATTTCGCGTGCAGATTCAAGTCCCGCTTTGTGACCTGCGATTCGCGGCAGATGTCGTTTTTTGGCCCAACGGCCATTGCCATCCATGATGATTGCAATATGACGCGGAATATGAGATGCATTCATCAAAT
>JABDEF010000033.1:0-11281 GCA_013287235.1 Gammaproteobacteria bacterium | reverse complement strand
TGCCATTAAATCTTTTTCTTTCGCTGCAAGCAAATGGTCAATCTCAACCGTGAATTTGTCCGTGAGTTTTTGAATGGACTCTTCCAGGCGGCGTGCTTCATCTTCCGCAATTTCTTTATTTTTAAGAAGTTCTTTTACGGCCGCATTCGCATCACGTCTCACATTACGAACACTGACACGCGCGACTTCCGCTTCATTTCGTACCAATTTCGTAAATTCTTTTCGACGTTCTTCTGTGATCACAGGCAGTGGAACACGGATCACCTCGCCTGATGTCGCTGGATTTAAACCGAGGTCTGAGGTCATAATTGCTTTTTCAATGATGGGAACCATCTTCTTTTCCCATGCCGTAACCACCAACGTTCGTGCATCGCCGACTGTCACATTGGATACTTGGTTTAATGGTACTTCATTTCCATAATATTCCACTCGAATATGATCTAAAAGACTAGGATTAGCGCGTCCTGTGCGTAACTTTTGCATCGCTTGCTTAAATGCTTCAATGGTTTTTTGCATGCGTGTTTCTGCATCTTTTATTGCTTTATGCATGATTGCCTCCAGCTTGAATTAACGTCCCTACATCTTCACCTAACACCGTTTTTAATAAGGCATCGGGTTTACTCATGTTAAACACGCGTAAAGGAAGCGCGTGATCTTGGCATAATAAAATGGCATTCAAATCCATGACACCTAAACGTTGCTCTAACACTTGGTCATAGGTTAATTCACCATAACGCTCCGCTTTTGGATTTTTGATAGGATCTGATGCATACACCCCATCCACTTTGGTTGCTTTAATCAGAATATCCGCACCTATTTCGATACCCCTTAATGCAGCCGCAGAATCGGTAGTCACAAGTGGATTGCCTGTGCCTCCCACAAAAATCATTACGATCCCTTCTTCTAACGCTTGAACAGCATGACGACGATTATACAAATCGACAACGCCTGGAACTTTTAATGCAGAAACAATATTGACAGGGATAGATTTTTTATCCAGTGCATCACGCAAGGCCAATCCATTAATAATGGTGGCTAACATGCCCATCTGATCGGCCGTCACACGATCTAATCCTGCCGTATAAAAATCCGCGCCTCGAATAAGATTACCACCGCCGATGACAAGTCCGACTTGAACGCCTAATTTTACGACACGCGCAATATCTGCACTGACACGTTGTAATTTACTGGGATCGATGCCAAATAAATTATCGCCTTGCAATGCTTCGCCGCTCAATTTAAGTAAAATACGCTTATAAATAGGTTGTTCTGAAAACCCATTGTCCATAAATGTAACCTCGGTTGAATGACTCATCATAGCTTTTTGAATATCTCCGAAATTTTGTATTTTTCATGTCATTCACAATGCCTTGTCATGCCAGCATGCTTTTAGCTGGCATGACAATGGGGGTTTACCCGCTCCCCTGCACTTGTGCTTTGACCGCTTCAACAAAATCCTCTGTTTCTTTCTCGATACCTTCACCCACTTCAAAGCGAGTAAATGCTACCACTTTCGCGCGATGTTTATTTAACAAACTCGCAATGGTGATGTTAGGATCTTTCACAAAAGGTTGTCCCAGCAAACTGACTTCATCCAAGTATTTTTTAATTCTGCCCGCAACCATTTTTTCAATAATGTCCTGTGGTTTACCGCTGCCGGAGGCTTGTGCAATATAAATTTCTTTTTCTTTTGCAACTATATCGGGAGACACCTCTTCTGGACTTATGAATAAAGGCTTGCTCGCAGCAATATGCATTGCGATATCTCTCGCCAGTTCAGGATTATCCACATCTAATTGGACCAATACTCCAATACGATTACCGTGGAGATAACTGCCAATGGTATTTTCGTCTGACATAAAAAATACGCGGCGCACATTGATATTTTCACCCACTTTGGCAACCAAGGCTTGACGCGCTTCTTCCACTTTCCCTTCACCAGAATGAAATGGTAAGTGAATAAGTGGCTGAACGTCATTGATCTTATTCGCAAGGGCAATATCCGCCACTGTATTCGCAAATTTTAAGAAATTTTCATCTCGTGCCACAAAGTCTGTTTCGCTATTAACTTCAACAATAACACCAGATTTGCCGTCTTGTGTTTGACGAACAATAACAACACCTTCTGCCGCAATACGACCAGATTTTTTATCTGCTTTGGCCCGGCCCGATTTACGTAATTCTTCAACGGCAAGTGTCATGTCACCATGCGTTGCTTCCAAGGCTTTTTTACATTCCATCATCCCGGCACCGGTACGTTCGCGTAATTCTTTTACTTGTGCTGCACTCACTGACATATTCACGCACTCCCGCTTTCGCTTTCGTCTTCGGCATCTGCATCCGATCGATAAGTGACTTCAGGTTCGTCGATTTCAACGAATTCATCTGCTTGAATTTCTGGATTCGCAGCGCGGGCTTCTAAAATACAATCTGCGGCACATTTTGCATATAATGCAATAGAACGAATCGAATCATCATTCCCTGGAATCACATAAGAAATACCTTTCGGATTATTATTCGTATCCACAACACCAACCACTGGAATACTTAAACGATTGGCTTCTGCAACGGCAATTTTTTCATGACCCACATCGATCACAAATAATGCATCGGGTAAACCACCCATGTTTTTGATACCGCCCAAACTGCGTTCTAATTTTTCTCTATCACGTGTGAGGTTAAGAATTTCTTTCTTCGTTAAACGTCCGAAGGCATTTTTTTCGAACATGGATTCGAGTTCTTTCAAACGGCGTATCGATTGACGAATTGTTTTATAATTGGTCAACATTCCCCCTAACCAGCGATGATCCACATAAGGCATGTGGCAACGCTTTGCTTCTTCCCGAATGATCTCATGGGCCGCACTTTTTGTGCCGACGAAGAGTATTTTGCCTTTTTTGGAAGCAATACTACCCATAAAATTGAGGGCATCTTTGAGTAAAGGAAGCGTACTTTCTAAGTTGATAATATGAATCTTATTTCGAGATCCATAAATGTAAGGCCCCATTTTGGGGTTCCAATGGCAGGTTTGATGTCCGAAATGGACGCCTGCTTTTAACATGTCGCGCATATTGACTTCTAACATAACATCTCCTAAAGATTTGGGTTTTGCCTCCACGCATCCCTGCCACCAACCCTTACGGGCACCCGGCGACAAGTAAAAATACGTGTGTGATTTAAAGTTTTAATTGCTAAACAAAGATCGTCTTTATACCATAGATGCTCTCTTTCAACAATATGATCAATATGATGAACATCACAATTAAAACGCTTGAAGAAATTGAAAAAATGCGGATCGCAGGCAAACTTGCTGCGGAAGTCCTTGAAATGATAGAATCTTTTGTACGAGAAAATATCACGACCGACGAGTTAAACACGATTTGTCATGATTATATCGTCAATGTACAAAAAGCTACTCCTGCGCCTTTAAATTACAATGGATTCCCGAAATCCATTTGTACCTCAGTGAATCATCAAGTTTGCCATGGGATTCCAGGGCCCCGGAAATTAAAAGCGGGCGACATTGTCAATATCGATATCACTGTATTGAAAGATGGCTACCACGGTGACACCAGTAAAATGTTCGTCATCGGAAAACCTTCCATACTCGCAGACCGTTTGATTAAAATCACACAGGAATGTTTATATCTCGGCATCGAACAAGTGAAACCTGGCGGACATTTTGGTGATATCGGAGAAGCCATTCAGAAACATGCGGAAAAAAATCATTTTTCTGTGGTCCGTGAATACTGTGGGCATGGCATCGGCAGCATTTTTCATGAACCCCCAAATGTGCTCCATTATGGCGTAAAAGGCACGGGCGAAAAGTTACTTCCTGGTATGACGTTTACGATTGAACCAATGATCAATGCAGGCAAACGCCATGTAAAACTTTTACCAGATAAATGGACCGTTGTCACGAAAGATCATAGTTTATCAGCGCAATGGGAGCATACGTTGTTGGTGACTGAGACGGGTGTTGAAGTGTTAACAAAAAGAAAAGAAGAAAGGTTTGAATAGTTGTAGGAAAATTCGAAAAACTGTCATGCCAGCATGCTTTAAGCTGGCATGACATGATGCTCAATTTTGTAGCTTACCATAAACTCTTCTTTGATGTCTTTCTACAGGTTTTAATCGTAAAAGATAATCAGGGATAAGTGTATTCGTTAAATTTCGAATATCCTTATATATGTTTTCAATTTCTACATTAACTGTTTTGTGAAAAAGTCCGGTTCGAGTGTTCTTCGTTAAAGTTTTTTGATTATTTTCTAACAACAATCTTAATGAAACTAAATCATCGTTTATGTTGGGATAAAGATTTCGAAATGCCACATAAATTTCGTAAAGAGATTTCATTTGCTTAGCATACCCTGGTTGTAAAGAAAGCCAATAAATATTTTCCAACAACCCATCTAATATTACCTTTTTATTCAGAATATGCTGTCTATCCGAAACAAATGTTAAAATTCGATGCGCATCTTTGTCCGTTAACTTAGAAAAGTAGCGAGTGCTTAAATCTGGGATATCAAGCTTTTTATCATGAATTTCTTGACCACTTGGTGTAATACAGGAGTAATAAAAACCCCCATCGCCTTCTCTCAAATATAAAAAACCCTTTTCCAGAAATTCATCATTATTCCTTCGAATCATTTGATATTTTCTTTCACTATGATCAAATGATTTTTTGTCTTGAAGATAAGCTGAAATATTTGCTTTTATAACCACAGCGGTTTTAGCGTCTATTGCTTCCCATGATTTCGATGATTCTACCTTTTCAACCTCATCAGCTATTATTTTGTCTTCTTTCTGCTTATTTTCAGCCATTATTCTGTCTTCTTCTTCCTGTCTCTCTCTTTCCTTTGCTTCGTTTATTAATGCTTCATCTTCGTCTTCGGGTTTTTTATAGTAAAACGCTTCACTTCTAATAAGACGATTAGTCCTCGATTCGAGATTCATTGTTTTGAACTGTTTCAAAAAAGGAAACAATTCCATAGCTATTGTTTCATTTCTCGTATAGTGGTATGGATTGAATGGTTTATCTTCGTCCTCAACATCATTAGGGAGAGGAGATCCTTTATAGTCTTCTTGACTATATGTAGCAAGAGGGAATTCAATTAATTCCTCTGGGTCATCATCCTCTTGATCGTCTTGATTCACATCCTCCTGAATAATAGATGCTGTTAAACTGACAACATTAGAATTAACTGGACCTTCAGTCTGATTTGTTGATCCTTTATTGTCAGCGGTCGGAGGATTTGAAAATCGCTTAATTTGCTCATCTAAATCTTCCAATTCCGGAGTAATGTTTTTGATAATAATTTTCTCAAGCTCATCATCTAACGCACTTATCTTTTCTGGTAACGAATCACTTAGTATGCGCGCATTTTCAGAAGCTTTACCTTCAAGTGCCTTTCGGCGAACATCGAAAAGTTTACTCAGTTTATTAGCAATTTCACCTCTCATATTTTCTAAAAGTGCTGAGATCTTCCCGATATTTTCTCGAATATCCCTAACCTTTACTAAGTCTGAGGGCTCATCATTAGGGTTAAGTTCTAAATAACGCGCTTTTAGAGTGTTCAGATTTTCTTCTGTGAGTTTCAAAAATGTGTGTAACTTTTCGGGTATATTTTTATAACTATCAATTTTAGAGTTTGCTAGCTTATCTTGTAGTTCAACGATAATTGCTTGAATTTGATCCAATTGCTCAGTAATCATGTGTTTTCCTCGTTCATATATTAATTTAATGCTACTCTATTGTACAATTAATTTAAATAAAAAAAAGATTTAAAAAAACTGCATGATAAATTATTGAGATTACTGGTATTTTGTTAAAATGATGATGGTGATGCGGTTCGATGCATTTTGAAATTCAAAAAGGATCTCGCATTTTAATCGTTGGCGGTGAACCGTTTAAAGAAGATATTTTAATTTGGTGGAATTTTGTCGCGCGCACCGAGGAAGAAATGATGGAAGGCGTCAAACAATGGGAAAATCATGCCGCTTTTGGTGAAGTGAAAGGATATTTGGGTGATCGATTGACACCGCCTGAGGTGCAACATTGATGAATAACAGAGAAATGGTGCCAGCACTAAAAAAATTATTTCATATGACACTACTAGGTCCTATGAAAGGTGAAAAACCTGAGGAAAGAAGCATCCTAATTAAAAAGCTCATCAAGCGAATAAAAAAGGAAGGTCAAATATATTTAACACTTGAAAGCAGCATTGATGCAAAATCTTTCGGGGAACCATTACTTTACAAGGCAGCGTATAGGAATGATTTAGAAATGGTGCGAGTATTAATTGAAGAAAAATGTGATCTGAACTGTGAAAATACCATCGGTGAAACCCCAGTCGTAGTGGCAGAACGGTATAATCATATAAAGATTGTGAAAATATTAATTGAAGCCAAGTGTGATTTGAATCATCAAGGTACCCTAAGTCATGCTCTTATATCAGCTGCATTTCATAACCATAAAAAAATTGCGCAACTGTTAATTGAAGCCAAATGTGAGCTAAATCATCGCGACAAATTTGGTGATTATACAGCACTCTCTTGGGCAATAATTAAAAATCACTTAACCATTGCACGTCAGTTGATTATCGCTGGTGCGAATGTCAATCTAGCTGCCGCGGGATATTTCGCATTTGATTATGCATTACAAAACAAAGATTTGTTTACACTAGCATTATTATTAACCCATAACGCTCACATAACTTCACCACAAAATCTTTTTTCTTTTTTATCTACCTGCGATAAAAATAATGATGACTATTGGACATGTTTAGGCGCCTTACATACCCAACAAAAAAACTTATGTGAAGCAAAGTTATCTGATGATAAATACATGTTATTGAACAAAAAAACATTTCAGCAAATATCTCATACATTAAGTGAACGAAAGAAACACGACGACCGTATTTATAAATTAATAAAAGAAACTACGTCACTTCCTAATGAGTTAAATCATATGATTCATGAATATGATTCTCCATTTGCGGAGAAATTTTATTTTTTCAAAAAAACAAAAAAGGCACCTCCATTAACTGAAAATATTGTAAATACAACCGCGTGTTGTGTGATTTGCTAGCTAGACTTTGCTGTGTCCTTCTGATGAAATATATGTATGATCTTGTCAAACATAATACAACCCTCATATGTCTGTATAAACTATGGCCATGCCTTAACTATAGCCTAAAAATGAAAAATGACAACTTTTTTATTTTAACTATCTGAGTATATAATGTCAGAAGTTTCATTTTGATAATATTAGGAGATATAGGGATATGTCTAATCATGCAGCATGGCATCACGCTTTACAAACTTACTTTTCAGTCGCGTTATTCACACTCGCTTTGATTGTTTTTTTTCTAGAATGGGTGATTCAACGACATCGTCAAAGAACCAATATTTACGAAATTTTATATCATTGGACGGCTTTATTTCCACTTGGTGTTTATGCATTATACTTATTTATTACGAATGCCATTTTTTCTAACATAATTCAAATGGAAAGTTTACAGAAGACCACGACGGTTTATAACGTCGGCCTTGCAAATGCCGTCATCGCAACCCTTGCCATTTCATCTTTTACTGAAAGTTATGGATTTAGATTAGCTGCTGTTATCGCAAGCTCTATTTGGTTATGGGGAACTGCAGTCGGTGTCATTTATCAAATGATTGCACAAAGAAATATTATTTGGGGTAACCTTGATGCATGGTTTTGGATATCTGTGATTATTCCTTTTATTCTTATCTATTGTATTATTAAATTAAAACCGGCCAATCGACCTGTTTCATATAATCCACTTTAATATCCATGAAACCCATTGTTTAAAAGCAATGGGTTTTGTTTATTTTTTGATCACAATCGGCGCTTGAGAATTCGATATATAATAGAATAGTATCCCATGAAGGGAATTCTTATGCCGCCCCAAAAAACGAAAGATCGTAAATATACTTTACGTTTTTTAATCTTATCGGCATTTATTGCATTTATTCTTATCATGATCGTTGTTCTGCGTGTCGTTACCTTTGATCGATTTTTCAGTTCTATGATTACACTTTCGTTTAATGTCATGGAACAAGTCTCCGAGAGAGGTTTTACACTGATCATGAATCGTATGCGAAACATGAGCATACTGGATCAAAAGATTGCGCAATTAATTCATCTGGATGTCATAAGCGCCGATAATTTAAATGAAATAGCCACATACACAACAAATCTGATGTCACAAAACGAAGGTATCTATACTACGATTGAATCTATTTATTATGCAGATGAAAAAGGAAATTATGTCTTTTCACAAAAAAATAATGACAAAAATATTTTGACTGAAATTTTCAATGCAAAAAATACTCCCCCGACACATACTATTTTTAATTATGATTTCAATGGAAAATTACTAAATAAAAGACTTTCCTATTATGCAATGCAATATCAACCCAGTAAAGAACCCTGGTACATAATCGCAAAAAAATCAAAAAAATTAACTTGGTTGGATGTATATCCATACCCACCTAATCATTTATTGGGAATCAGTGTCACGACGCCTGTATTTGATACGCATAATGTATTCATCGGTGCTGTCAGTATCAATGTTCGACTCGATTATTTGCGTCGTTTAATTGAAACTATTTATTTAAGTAAAAATGGATTAGTTTTTATTGTATCAACAGATGGAAGATTAGTTGTTTTTCCACATCTTACACAATACACGCAAAAAGCATTAATCCAGGTCAAAAATTTAAAAAAATATCCTTGGGTTCAGGAAGCCTTTCTTGAATATAATCAAACGAAACATAAAAATTTCACTTTTAAATTTCAAGGTGCAATTTATTTAGCAAGCTTTGACACCTTATATTCGTTTAACAACAGTGAATGGTTAATCGCAGCAGTCGCCCCTGCCAATGATTTTATTGCAGAAACACTTGCCGTTCATTTCAATACGATGATACTTAGTCTATTCATTACATTGATCGGCGTTATCATCATGTCAAGTATCATTACATTCATTACAAAACCCTTAAAAAGAATCAGTGAAGAAATTGAAAAAATCCGCGAATTTGAATTAGACGATGAGACAAAACCACCGATATCATCGATCAAGGAAATCAGTCTTATTAATAATGAATTGGATGCGATGAAAAAAAGTTTACGCTCCTTTCAAAAATATGTTCCGAGCACCCTCGTTCGGCAATTGATTGAAACAGGTGAAGTGGCACACTTAGGCGGCTCGAAAAAAATACTTGCCATTTTATTCTGTGATATTGAAAAATTTACAAGCATTGCCGAACACGCAGTACCCGATCTTTTAATACAACAAGTGTGTCAATATTTCGATGAACTGTCTAATATTATCACTAAAAACGCAGGCACGATTGATAAATATATGGGAGACGCCATCATGGCATTTTGGGGCGCACCAATGGCGGTCAATAATCCTGTGTATGCTGCGTCCATTGCCGCTTTATTATGTGTGCAACGTGTCAATCAATTAAATATGCAGTGGAAAAAAGAAAATAAACCACCATTTGTCACACGTGTTGGGTTACATTTAGGTGAAACGATTGTCGGCAATCTGGGATCGAGCGAACGTTTAAATTATACGGCCATTGGCGACACAGTGAATATTGCAAGCCGCTTGGTCGGTATTAATAAAATATATGGAACACAAATTATCGTCAGCGAAACGGTATACGAAAAAATTAAAAATATTTTTATCTTGCGCATGATTGATCGTATCACCGTCAAGGGTAGAGTAGAAAGTCATTATATTTATGAGCTTTTGACAGAAAATAAAAGTGCATTATCATTTGATGTTGACGCTTATAAAAAATATTTCAATCAAGCATTTGAACGATATCAAAGAAGAAATTGGAGTGAAGCAATCGAATTATTTCAAATATGCTTAAAGATATACCCCGAAGATACGGTTTCTATCGTATTCATGAATCGCATCCAGCATTTTAAAACACATCCGCCAAAAGTAAATTGGAAAGGGGATTGGAATATTAGCGAAAAATAATAGCTGCAATAAGTAAGAAAGAAATGGGGTCAAGTCTTGATGTTTGATATAATGTCAAACATCAAGACTTGACCCTCTCCTTCTAAGAATTTAAGAAATAACATTATCTTTGAGAAACACTTCCACTTTCGATAAAAACGGAAGCGGCACTAATAACGTATAAACACCATTCTTAGGCTGTACATTACCATTCTTATAATCTGGATTTAATGCACGCAATGCATCCAGTGGCGCGCCAACGGCATTCGAAAGTTCACTCAAATCGACAGATTTTTTTGTTTTTAACTCTGCAAAATAAGGTTCATTACTAATCGGCGGCAATGTCACACCATATTTTTCTGGATTTTTAATGATTTCTGCGACCGCAAGTAATTTAGGAATATAATATTGTGTTTCTTTCGGTAATGATAAATTCCAAAAAATTTGACTGCCCGCACGGCGCACGGCTTTTTCGACGCCACCTTGACCCATGTTATAAGCAGCAAATGCTAAATACCAATTACCTTTAAAATTTTTCCCTAAATCATTAAAATATAAAAGTGCTGCCCTTGTTGAAGCAATCACATTTCGTCTTCCATCATATCCACCTTTCACGATCACACCCAATTCATGGGCAGTACCACTCATCAATTGCCAAAGACCTGTTGCACCTACTGATGAGCGATCATTGGGATTAAATTCACTTTCAATGATAGGAATTAAAGCCACTTCTGCGGGTAAACCCTTCATTTTCGTTTGTTCGAAAATATAATAAATATACGGACCTGCTGCTTTTAAAATACTATTAAATTTACCTTGCTCTGCTAATATTTTTTTGACTTCTGATTTCACTTTAGCGGAATCTGCTTGATGATCTAATTTAAGATCGCGTGAAATACTATTCCATACACCATCCTCATCATCAGATGTCGATGTCGTGTCAGGTTTTGTCACCATCGGTTTTCCGATGATCGGTTTTTTAGGTATTTCTAATTGCGAAACTTTATATTGTGATGCGGGTAATAACAAAATGGGCGCATCTGCAATAGTCACTTGAATCGCATTTTTTGAAATGACACTATCATTATCTGATACTAAGCTAGGCATCACATTGCTTGTGATGTACCAAATGAGTACCATCCCCCAACACAAAGTGGATAACAATAAAACTTTTGAAATATTCGTCGTAATAAAATTCATAGTCCTCTATCTTACAGGAAAAGAGGCGCGCCAAACAACCTTTTTTGTTTAATAATTTTCAAAAATTCTATTAA
>JABDEF010000032.1:285-14624 GCA_013287235.1 Gammaproteobacteria bacterium | reverse complement strand
GCTCACGGGCACGATTAGTTCAGTGGCAACCGCTGAACAGATACGAAATATTTATCTATCGCGAATTAGTCTGCTGTTGCGCGCGTGATGTTTCATCCAATAATTGATAGTTTTCATCCGCTTCATTTTTTCTTTTGAAATTCAAATTGATATTAAATAGTTTTTTCTTTTTTTCTTTCGGCAAAAATACTTCTGCTTTATCATCTTTATCAGAAGAAAAAAAAGAAAATGCTTTTGTGTTTTGATAAATGTTGCTTTCTTCTTTTTTACGACTTTCCATATAATTTTTCCTTTTAAGATATTCCTGATAGTTCAGAGTTATTCTATCGTACCAGGGCACGAGAAGGCTTAAAAGAAAAATCTGAAGTGTTGGATGAGCGTACATACGCCCGCTTTGTTACGTTGCGTAAAATAGGTGAAAATAGATAAAAAAATGCACAATAATCACTTAAAAGTGAACAATAATCAATATTTTGATTGATTTACTTCCATTTTTATTTTTTTTGTTTTATTATTAAGCAATCCTAACGAGGAGATGAATGACAATGATTACTCGCGCTAACTTTGAAAAATTTGAAAATATTGTGAAAAATGTCGAAATCTTGGATGAGATTTTTACTACATTATCGGATGATAAACCGCTTAATAAAAATTCCTTACTCACACCGAGAATGCTCAAAAATCACATCAAAAAACAAATAGAAAAGTATAAGGATGCCTATCAAAAAGCCCTTCCTGTCGAAGAACATATCATAAATACCCTTTCTGCATATTCAAAATTAGAAAAGGCAACAGCAAATAAAAATAGTTACGTATTAGATAGTGCTCAAATTTATGCACGACTTCTAATGGAAGCAAAAAAAAGAAATGCAAATTCATTAAACCCCTCTAGGAAAAAAAATATAAAAATTGATGAATGTCCTGTTGAAAATTTTACAGATTTTACGCTAGAAACAGATTCTTACATTGCGGCAAAGAGCAATCTGGAGTCAAAAAAAATAGTAGAGAAAAGATGTAAAGAAAAAAATGAAAATAAGCCGGAAGGTTTTGGAACAAAAACCAAAAACACATTTTTGAAAGAGAATGTGGCAGAGGCGAAAGCAAAAGTAGCTAGAATAATAAACGAAAATATTGATCGAGAAAATAAAAATAAAATTTTGAAACAGCATGAATCTATACAAAAAAAACAAGCCGCATTAGAAAATGAAATCAATAAATTAAAAGAAAAAAAGCAAGAACAAATAGCTACGATCAATCAGAAACCATCCGGCCGCACCATCAAAGGAATTAAAGATTTGCAAAAGTATTTTGCAATATCACGGCAGAAAAAAGAATTAGAAAAAGTAGAAGATAAACTACAGAAATTAGAAAAAGAATTAGATATATTACTTTCTAAGATATATGATGGCGACGCTAAAATCGATTCAAGGGGCTCAATAGATTTAGAAAAAAAATTAAATGAAGTGACTTATGAGTTGTATGATAGAGATTTAACAAGAAAATATGCTTCATTCGATGTAATGAAGGATGATCCACAAGATAAAAATCCTTCTCGTGAAGCCAGAAAATCAACTCGTACTATCACAAGTTTCTCAAAAAGCTAAAAATACTATACCTCGCGCACCACCGTCATTGGTAATCGAGTTTGCAATGACGGTCAAGACTTTCAAAATAACAGAGATCTTCAGCCAACACTTGTAAATAGATTAATAATTAATCAGCATGTTTTCCTTCCATTTCTATTTAATATGCCTTACATTGGTCAAAATTTCCCGAGGAGTACATAATAAATGAGATCTTCTAAACCAACCCTAATTGCCGAAGCACAACTGGAAAAATTTGACAGGATTTTCCAAAACTACGATGAATTGAAAAAAATTTTAACCACGCTGCCGTATGATCATGCTTTCTATAAAAATTCCCTACTCACACCAAAAATACTTAAAAATCATCTTGAGAAACAAATAGAAAATTATAAAAAACTTCCTGCTTATGAATATATCGCGAATGTTCTTAGCGCATTTTCAAAATTACAAGATGCACTAAGAACATGTAAACACGCATTTAAAAAAGTCACCCCTATTGAACAACATTTTTTGGATGTCCTTAATGCATTTTCTAAATTAGAAAGCATAGTAGATCCGTCTGCTAGTCAATATGAACAAATAAAGAATGGAATAGATCAAAAACAAGAAATAAATGCACGACTAGAGGCTGAAGATGGATTAAAAGCAGAATTTAAATCCTCTGTTAAAAATGCTCTACAAATAGATGATGTTGAAACAGCAAAATGGAATGTAACCGCCAAAGAGATTCTTTTAGATATCGCAAAACGTGAAATACGAGAAGTTGTAGAACGTAAAACAAGAGCAATCGCGGAACCGGAAATAAAAAAAAGCATAGAACGCGAAACAAAAGCAATCACAGATCCTAAAATAAAAGAAAACATGGAGCATAAAATAAAAGCATTCGCAGAGCGCAAAATAAATAAAATCATAAAACGTCAAATAAAAGCAATCGAACAATTTGGAATAACTCCAGCGGAAGACCCTGAAATAAGGGAGGCCGTAGAACATAAAAATCGCGCGGATAATTTCCTAATAGATGCCCACACGAGAAAGAATGAGATCCAAGAAGAGATGAATGAACGAAAATCCAAAAATGAACATTTAAACCTTGATGAAAAGCGGCAAAAAAAGGAAGGCGACCTATCGGACGAAATGCAAAAAATATTGCAGGACAAAGTGACTGAATTAAAAAATACTCTAAAGAAATTAGAATCAGAAACAAAAAGATTGGGGAAAATATTAGCCTCATTGACAAATGAAAAAGGGGAAGAGTCACAAGCAAGAGAAATCCAGATATCAAAACAAATTCAAAAAAACGCACAGATAAAAATAAACCTAGAATTTGAACTAAACAGATTGGAAAAACAATTAGCTTCATTCAATGTGATGCCTGATGACAAAGAGTCCTCAGACTTCGGATATAAGAACAATTTATCACAAACGTTTTTTTATGATGGCAATTTAAGTAATGATAAAGCACCTTTACCTACAAAAAAAATAACAAACAACCGTTAGGGATTATCCCTCACCCAACCCTCTCCCACTGATAGCGCACAGTTCAGGGTGGGAGAGGGTTGGGTGAGGGTGCGCGTGTGCCTGTGGAACGCCGCCGCTCCTGCCACTGCTGCAATAACACATAAAAAACCGGCACAAAGACAACCGCAAGACAGGTGGATGCGAGCATACCACTCATCACGGTAATCCCAATAGAACGCCTTGCATTCGCACCGGCGCCCGTTGCAAATACCAACGGCATGACGCCCATGATGAATGCAAATGATGTCATGAGAATAGGACGAAAACGGGTTTTAGCACCAATGACGGCTGCGTCATAAATAGATTTTTGATGTATTTCTCGCTGTTCACGCGCGACTTCTACAATTAAAATTGCATTTTTTGCCGATAATGCAATTAACAGCAACAACCCAATTTGCGTATACATATTATTTGCAAAACCGATGAGCACTAATGCAAGGACGGTTCCCAACAGTGCAAGCGGCACGCTGAAAATAATCGATGCAGGTGTCAACCAATTTTCATATTGTCCTGCTAAAATCATATAAACCAAAATTAAAGACATTAAGAATATAAAATAACTGACACTCCCTGCTAATTTTTCTTGATAAGCGGTACTGGTCCATTCATAAGACATACCTGCCGGTAAAATACGCGTTGCTAATTTTTCTAAAGCGCTTATTCCTTGTCCTGAACTATACCCGGTTGCGGTAATACCATTGATGTTACTCGAAGGATATAGATTATAAAGTGAAATCAATGAAGGTCCCACTGTACTTGTAATATCAGTGAGTGTACCGATAGGAACCATTTCGCCGGATTGATTTTTCACATAATAATTTCGTACATCATTTATCGTCATGCGTGATGGGGCATCGGCCTCTACATACACTTGAAAAACATGCCCGTATTTGGTAAAAAGATTCACGTAGGAAGATCCGAGATACGTTTGTATGGTATCCATTGCATCACCCACCGCCACACCGAGTGCTTCCGCTTTGGTTCGATTGACAGGTGCTGAAACTTGCGGAACAGAAGCACGAACCGTTGTCATAATCCGCATCATTTCAGGCAGATGACTTCCCTGACTGACGATTTGATCGGTGACTTCTTGTAATTTACGATAATCAAACGTCCCATCTTGCAATTCAACTTGCATCTGAACACCACCGGATAATCCTAAACCTTGAATCGGCGGCGGCACCACGACTAAGATTTTTGCATCTAATGTTTCAGAAGCGAGTTTGTTAAGTTTTGTATATAAAGCCAATAAATTTTCATTTTTACCACGTACACTCCAATCTTTAAACATGACATATACCACACCCGAATTGGCAAGCGCTGAATTATTATCCAGCAAAGAAACACCATCGATCGCGATCACATCTTGAACCCCGTCGATTTTAGACACTTTTGCATCTAACGCATTTAAAACCGCATCGGTTCGATCTAACGTCGCACCATCCGGTAACATCACACTTAATACTAAATATCCTTGATCTTCGAGTGGAATGAAACCCGTTGGAACACGTGTTAAACCAAAAATCGCAAGCGCAACCAAAACAATACCGATTAAACAGACCGTATTACTTCGATGCACCAGTTTATCCATAAAGCGGATATACCTTTCTTCAAGCGGATAATAAATTCGATCAAACGTGCGAAATACAATATTTTTTTCTTTTTTGGTATCAATCGGTTTTAACCATAATGCACACTGTGTAGGCTTTAACGTCATCGCATTAATGGCACTAATGAAAGCCGTCGCTGCAATCACCAAAGCAAATTGTGCATACATGGCACCCGTTAATCCCGGCATAAAACCAGCAGGCACAAATACTGCCATCAACACTAACGTGATGCCAATAATGGGACCCAATAATTCTTTCATGGCTAAAATAGCAGAATCATGTGGCGAATGTCCACGCTCAATAAATTGTGTCGCACCCTCCACAATGACAATCGCATCATCTATCACAATTCCGATCGCAAGCACCAAAGCAAATAGCGTTAATAAATTAATGGTAAACCCTAGTGCAAACATGGCAACAAATGTACCGACAATCGTCACCGGTACGGTTGTCGCAGGGACTAAAGTAGCGCGAAAGTTTTGTAAAAATAAAACAATGACAATCAGCACTAAAATACCCGCTTCAAAAAGTGTTTTATACACTTCATCGACGGATGCAACGACAAATTTCGTCGTATCAAAGGGAATCGTATATTTTAATCCTGGTGGAAATTGCTTTGCCATTTTTGCGACAGTTTTCCGAACTTCTGTCGCGACTTGTAAAGCATTTGCACCGGGTAATTGAAAAATACCGATCGCAGCAGTCGGTTTTCCATTCAATTTCGCGAGTTGATTGTAACTTGCAGATCCCAATTCCACACGCCCCACATCGCGAATACGTACAATACGAGCACTGCTTGCTTGATTTGATGTTTCATTCGATTTTGTGGTGACCGTTTTAATAATAATATTCGCAAATTCCTTCGGATCGGCAAGCTGACCCGGCACATTCACCGTAAATTGATAGGAAGGTTTGCCGGACACAGGCGGTGCGCCCATTTGTCCCGCAGACACTTCTTTATTTTGACGTCTGATCGCATCTAACACGTCACTTGGATTTAAAGAAAATGCATACATTTTTTGAGGATCCAACCACACGCGCATCGCATAGTTACCCGATCCATACACATTGACATTTCCGACACCCGGTAAACGCGACAATTCATTCACCATATTGATGGTTGCATAATTATTTAAAAATAATCCATCATATTCGCCATGTTCGGATGTCAATGTCACAAATTGTAAAATCGCGGTTGATTTTTGTTGTACCAGAACACCTTGCTGTTGCACCGCTTGCGGTAATTGTGCCATGGCGGCTTGTACGCGGTTTTGTACTAAGACTTGCGCAAAATTAAGATCGGTGCCTATGGCAAACGTCACAATTAAATTATAAGTACCCGCACTTGTACTGGTGGATTGCATGTAAAGCATATTTTCAACCCCATTGACTTGTTGTTCAATGGGGAGAGCCACCGTATTAATTAATGTTTTTGCATCGGCACCGGGATAAGTCGTCGTCACTTGTATCGTTGGCGGTACAATCGCAGGATATTGCGATACGGGTAAAATATAAATGGCGATTGCCCCTAGAAAAACAAACAATAATGCAATCACATTCGACAGCACAGGTCTTTCAATAAAAAATTTTGAAATCATATGGCATTCACCTTCACTGTCACCGTATTCCCAGGCGTTGCATTCTGCAATCCTTCCACAACCACATTATCATTGGTATTTAACCCTTTCAAAATTGCGCGGGAACCTTGTTCTATTGCACCCAATTCCACACGTGTCAATTGAACCACATTATTTTTATCCACGAGAAACACATAAGATCCAATTTGATCATAAAGCACCGCGGTATCCGGCACAGTCAGTTCCGGGACAGGATTTGAAATAGGAATTCGTACTTTCACGAATAGGCCCGGCAATAAAGCAAAATCTTTATTCTCTAATATCCCACGAAACTCTATCGTACCCGTCGAGGCATTCAATCCTGTATTCACAAAATCGAGATGTCCTTGATGTGGAAAGTCATTTTCATTTTGCAGCGCCACATAAACAGGCACTTTATTAATCTCATTCGCATTGATACCTGCCTTTTTTGCAGCCGTGCGAATTTTAAATAAATCTAATTCATTTAAATTAAAGTACACATAAATAGGATCAATTTGTTCGATGGTTGCTAAATCCGTCGCTTTTCCATTGCCCACTAAATTCCCTGGATCCACCAAATGGCGTCCAATGCGACCATCAAAGGGTGCAAGTACATGGGTATAACTATAATTAATGGCAGCAATGGCGACATCGGCCACCCCTTTCGCAACTTCCGCTTGTGTCTCATCTCTTTTTGCCTCCCATTTTTGAACATTATTTAAAGAAGTCGCATTTTGTTTGTACATTTGTTGTTGTCTTGCATATTCTGCTTTAGCATATTGATAAGCCGCTTTTTGGGCGTCATTGGTGGCTTCCGCTGCTTTTAACTTTTCTAAATAAGGTTCGGGTTCTATTACAAATAATTCTTTCCCTTTTTTGACAAAAGAACCATCCGTAAATTCCACAGATTGGAGATATCCTTCTACACGCGCCACTAAATCCACCGAATTGTAAGCAACCGTATTACCCGTTAATGTCACATAGTCTGTGATGGGTAAAAGAATCGGTTTTTTGACGATAACCGTAGGCGGTGGCAGTGAAGGTGTTTTATTTTCGAAATGAGAAATGATTTTATAAATGAGAAATAATACGATCACTATGACTGCGATAACGACGTATTTTGATTTCCTGTTCATTTCTATCACCATGCTGGTAAATAAATTTCTTTGATTTGCTGCCACATGCTCTTCGGGGGTAAATGATTTTGTGGTTGCAGCAAACTGCCCCAATTCGTGCGTTTCGCCATTTCACATTGGATGTTAAGTGGAACAATATCATTGCTATCACGAATTTGCCAACCGCCGCCCAATGCGCGATACAGTGCAACTAATGAACTGGATACATCCCCTGTCGCATTCGTTAAAGAGGTTTGCACACGCAACTGCTGACGCTCTACATCCAAAACCGTCGTATAATCGGATTCTCCTTCTTTATAACGTATTAAAGCCAATTTTGTCGATTCTACTGCCGATTGATTAGCCTTCGTGAGATATCGCATGGCTTTTTGGGATTCTATGTATTGCGTGATATTATCTTGCACTTCTTGTTGGGCTGACAATACCACATTGAGATAGTTGAACAGAGCTTCTTGATAAACCGCATCCTGCGCACGTACTGCATTGGTGATTTGACCATAATTGAATAAAGGCCAAGTAAAAGAAGGGCCAGCAGTAATCGTACGATTAGACCAATTAAAAAGTTGATCGAGAGAGTTTCTCGCAATCGTATTTGCGGCAAAAACAAAAGTACCCGATAAAGAGAATGAAGGAAAAAGATTCGCTTTTATCGCACCAATCCCTGCTGCTTGTCCCATGGCTTCTAATCTCGCCTGATGAACATCGGGACGTTGAGCTAACGTTTCTTTAGGAATACCCACCAGAACTTGAGGTGGCGCATGGGGTATGCCTTTCTTTTTTCCTAACAAAGGATCCACTTGATCTGGTGTGATGCCCAATAATACCCCTAATGTATCTTTTTGGCGTTGTAACTGGCTGATTTCACCCGGCAGCGTGGATTCTGTTTCGAATAATTCTGTTGACGCTTGTTCAACATCTAACAAACTTGTTTCACCCGCTTTGTAGCGCGCTTCAGCGATTTGCAAGCTCATCCTTTGTATTTGAATATTTGCTTTTGTGACTTTAATTAATTGTTCGGTCGTACGAATACCGATATAAGTACTTGCAATATCCGCCAATAATGTCACCATCGCATTATCATAGGCTGCGATGGATGCTAAAAAAGCAGCATCATTTGCTTGAATAGCCCTTCGGTATTTCCCCCAAAAATCCAGTTCCCAGTTTGCAGTAAAACCCAACTGAGCTGTTTCGAAATCGGGTGGTAAAAGACTTTGTAATGATCCTCCCCCTATCCGATAATAAGTATAATTCCCCAGCATAGCTTGTTGCTGTGGATACAATTCGCCGACAGAGGCAGCAAGTTGTGCTCTTGCTTGTAACACTTTCATGGCTGCCATTTGAATGGTGAGATTATTTTGATAACCCTGATAAATTAAAGCTGTGAGTGTATCATCGTGAAATGTTTTCCACCAATCGGCATCCTGTAAGGGATCTTCTTTGACTCTGGCAGTGGTATTTAGCCAATGGGATGTGATATCTTTTTTAGGTTCTTGATAGTCGGGGCCGACCATGAAACAGGCCGAAGAAAGTAAAAAAAGCAAGAATGCAGTTAAAATTTTTAACATTCGTGTTCATCTTTCCCGTATGATTTGAGCATTGTATCAATATTGGGAAGCGATCACCAATTGTTTAAGAAGAACGTCATTCACCCCCTTTGCAAAGGGGGTGAATAAACATAAAAATTATTTCAAACTCAAAACACCCTCCTCAATCACCCTCGGCCCTTCTTTTTTCTCCGGCATCGATTTCGACCCCATCTGACTCAATTGATTAAACAACGTCAAACTTGGAATACTAAACAAATTCCCAAATTCTTGTGATGTCACGGTGAAGTTATCGATTCGACCTAAAAGTTGACTTTTTGCTTTTTGCATTTCCAACTCAAACAATCGCGGATTTTCTTCATAAAACTTTGCTTGCTCCTTTAAAAGCGCATTTTGTGCCCCCCCTTTTAAGGAAATGGCTTCTGCTTCCGCTTTTGCCGTTAAAATAATGGATTTTGCATCGGCTTCTGCTTTGCGTTCGCGTGCTTTGGCTTCAAAATCTGCTGCTTCTAAAAGTGCTTGCGCCGCTTTAATTCTACTTTCATTGATTTGCGACTGCTCAATGATGGCAACGGCTTTGGCCTGTTCTGCTTGTGCTTTTGCAATCATGGCGCGTTGTTCTGCGATTGCAAGATCCGCATTGGTTTTTGCCGTTGTTAAGGCTTGCTCAGACATTTTTTTCGTGAGATCCGCATCGAGAATTTTTGATTCTTCGATCGTCATACGTATCAACACGATACCCCATGTTTGCAAATGCTCTCGCAACATGCTTTCCACTTGTTCCATATAGGTTTTAGGCGGAGGTGGTGCGGAGGGTGCCATGCTAATAGTCGGCGCAAATGGCATAGGTGAGCTTGTCGAAACACTATCATTCATATAGCGCACAGATGTATCGGTTGTTTCTGTTTTATCCTCCATCATTTGATGATATCGATTCACGATTTTTTCTTGGGTCTCATTAGGTGCCGTAAACTTTTGAGAGGTATATTGTTTGATAATCTTGGTCATATCGGATCGAACAACACCTTCAATATGCTCTGCAATATTTTCCATGTTTTTAAAGCGCGTTAGGGCTTTTTTCGCATTATCCACATCTGGCACACAAAAAGCGACCAAGAGTTTCAATCCTACTTCAACAGAATCCGATGTCGTGTAAACATCATAGATAATTCTATCTGTTTTCGAATCACGATTTTCTGCCATACGCTTTTCTTTGGTTCTCTTACTGGGGAATTCAAGTGTCTGTACACTGGTATCAAAAAAACCAACCACGGATTCAGAAGGAGAATCGATATCATAGCGTCCACGAACAATATCCAACGTGCCATTTTTATTAATAATCGCGAGTCCATTGATGGGTGTAATCACGCGCTTAATGGAACCATGCACAATCAATTTTTCATCTGCAGGGATAAATTGACTCATCTGTCCATCTTTTTTCACTTCTTCCAATCTAAATTGCGGATCTTCAAAATCAAGTACCTCCACATCTTTTTGATCTTGCGTTTTTTCTAATAAAACCGGTTTATTGCCATACCATGCTTTTGCAATATAGCCTTTCGGTAAACGAAGAATGTGACGAACGCCGTGTTTAATATACGGCGTATTTTGATCGACATAATCTTTATTCGGATCAAAAACAAAATTTGCCGTTGTAAATGCGTAAGCCTTCCCCTCCGAGGGCGGTAATAATTGAGGAATACCATCCACAATCACTTTTGCAAATTGTCCAGGCGGAACTCGGACATAATGCATATTTTCATGGCGAATATAACTATCGGTCGCTTTAACAAAGTCTTTATTGGGATCAAATGTAAAATTGATGGTGTTAAATATATGCGGTTCATTATTTTCGTTGGGTGTTAATATTTTTGCAATGCCATCGACAATCACCTTTGCGAAATATCCGGGTCGCACACGAATCAAGTGCATGGTTTCATGACGAATATAATTTTCTGTCGCATTGACAAAATCTCTATTCGGATCAAAACGGAAAATCGGCGTATTAAACACATACGGCTTATTATCTTGCCGAGGTGCGATAAGTTGTGGGATATTATTAATCACAACTTTTGCCAAACGACCGGGTGGAATACGTAATTGATGGAAATTACCATGTGGAATATAATTTTGGGATTGCTCAATGAAATTTCGCGCGGAATCAAATTGAAATAAAGGCGTTTCAAACACATAGGGTTCTTTACGGGGATGTAGTAATTTTGGTTTTCCATTTAATACAATCGACGCAAATTTACCGGGCAAAACACGTATAATATGAATATTGCCATGATGGATATAATTGTCAGATTGATTCACGAAATGATTTTCTTGACGGAAACTCTGAACAGGATCTGAAATATTTTTCTCAAATCGAAATAATGGATCATGAATAACATGCGCGCCTTCTCCTAAAAGCATGGGATTGTTTCCAGACCATGCCTTAGCATATTGACCCGGCGGCACATTGATGACGTAATTCCCATATTTACCGAAAATCGGTGCATTTTGATAAACCACATCAATTTTCTTTATTTCTACGTAAGGACTGATTGTGAATTCCGTTGTTAATCGTTTACCGTCTCCGATTTCAATTTTTGGAATTTTGTTTCTTTCTGCTAAATAAAATTGATTGGGTTCAATACGTTCCCCGCTACGTACAGCATTCGCTTCTACAATCATATCTTGCGGAGGCGCACCTTTGTCTTCTTTGTTAAATGCTTTTTTAATCGCAAGCGGTAAATCACCCGGCTTTATTCCTGCAAATTTGGATTTTTGAATGACATCTTGGATACTTTTTTCAGAGATATCTTTTTCTTCTTTTGGTTCAACTTCTTGTTTAACTTCTTTTGTTTCTAAAGGGACATATTGCGGAAGGTCAGTTGTTGTGGAATAAGATTCGATTTTATTTTCAATTGGTAAATCACGACGTATTTCCATATTAATCTCCGTATACTAATTTATTTTCCGAAAACAAGCCGTGATTCTGACAAAAATATACTTCACATCAAAGCAATATATTTTTTTTTAATTTAAGATTTTCTTAAGAATTTTGAGGTAACAAGATTGGGGTCAAAGCTGGCCATTGGCTAATCTTAAAGCATCAATAGACATTAATGCTCTCTCAGCTGACAGGCGTGAAGAATATAAAAATAAATATCGCAAAATTATGTCAGCGATTTCATTTGATAAATGAAATCTAACGCTTCTTTCGCTGTCATTTGATCGGGATTTATTTTTTCAATTGCTGCGACAATAGGATGCGGTATCGTATTTTCTTGTGATGAAAATAAATCCTGCTGCATAGGTTGGATGATGGGTTTTTCCAATTCACGCAATTTTTGTTTTGCCGCTTGAATCACAACGCGCGGCAAACCTGCGAGTTGCGCCACTTCAATCCCATAACTTTGATTGGCAAATCCTATTTGAACGGCATGTAAAAAAATAATATTGTCACCTTGCATACACGCATCGAAATGTACATTGTTAATCGTGTGAATTGTCTCTGCCAATTTGGTTAATTCAAAATAATGCGTTGCAAATAACGTTAATGCTTTAATGTTTTTCGCTAAATACTCTGCCGTTGCAAATGCCAATGATAATCCATCAAACGTACTTGTCCCCCGTCCAATTTCATCCATTAACACTAAACTATGCGATGTTGCATTATGTAAAATACTTGCGGTTTCTGTCATTTCTACCATAAATGTCGAACGACCGCTTGCTAAATCATCCGATGCCCCGATGCGTGTAAAAATACGATCGACTAAACCAATTGTCGCAGATTTAGCCGGGATGAAACTCCCGATTTGCGCAAGTAAAACCATCAAAGCAATTTGCCGCATATACGTCGATTTGCCACCCATATTGGGGCCCGTGATGATTAACATTTTTTGCTTTTCATTTAATGTCACATCATTCGGTACGAATGCACCTGAAAGAACAGATTCGACCACAGGATGTCGGCCGCCGATAATATGAATACCAGACTCTACAGTCATTTCGGGACAACTTAGATTCAGCGTATCCGCTCTTTCCGCAAAATTGGTAAACACATCTAACATCGCCAATCCTTCTGCGGATGTTTGTAAGGGTGTTAGTTCTAATAAAATTTTATCCAATAAATCGTCATATAATATTTTTTCGCGTGCGAGCGCTTTTTCACGGCTGCTTAATGCTTTATCTTCGTAAGCTTTGAGTTCAGGCGTAATAAATCGTTCCGTATTTTTTAATGTTTGTCGTCGAATATAATCCGTCGGCGCACTTTCCGCTTGAAGACGGCTGATTTCAATATAAAATCCATGCACACGGTTATAGCCTACTTTCAACGTCGAAAGTCCGGTGCGTTTTTTTTCACGCTCTTCTAATTCCATTAAAAAACTCCCGGCATTTTCACTTAATGCCAAGAGCTCATCTAATTCCGCATTATATCCTTCTTTTATCACACCCCCGTCACGAATTGTCACTGGTGGATTTTCGACAATGGCTTTTTCCAATAATGCAAACATATCGGGAAATTCGTTAATTTTTTCGGATAAATTTTTCAATAAATGTGTGTCGCAATTTTTTAATTGTTCTTGTAATGAAGGCAACACTTGCAAGGTTTGTCTTAATTCGACAAGATCCCGAGGACGCGCGGTTTTTAAAGCGATGCGAGTCACAATACGTTCGACATCTCCAATTTGACGCAAGGTGTCATGCAATCCCAGATATTTTCTATCGATCAATAAATTTTTAATACAGGCTTGACGCGCTTTTAAAATCTTAAGATTACGTAACGGGCGATGGATCATGCGTTTTATCAAACGGCTGCCCATCTTCGTTGCGGTTTGATCGAAAACATCTGATAGGGTATGCTCTGTTCCACCCGAAAGATTCGTCACTAATTCTAAATTACGTCGAGTGGCAGCATCCAGCATTACACTTTCATCACGCCGCTCTACTTGAATGGCACGAATATGCGGAAGATTTTTTCGTTCGGTTTCTTTAACATAATGCAATAAGCACCCACCTGCTGAAAGTGCCGCGGTTAAATCCATACAACCAAACCCGTGTAAATCATGCGTTTGCATTTGTTGTGTTAATAAACGTATCGCAGTATCTAAATCAAATTCCCAAGGAGCGCGTTTTCTTATTATTTTAACGGGCAAAGAAACTTTAAAATCTTCACTCACCAAACATTCACTGGGTTTTAAGCGTTCTAATTCACTGATCAATGCATCGATACTCTCCACTTCTAATAAATAAAATCGTCCACTGCTCATTTCAAGATTTGCTATACCAAAATGATTTTCTCGCCGGTGAATGGCGGTTAATACATTTTCGTGACCGTCTTGCAAAAATGCCGCAT
>JABDEF010000032.1:0-221 GCA_013287235.1 Gammaproteobacteria bacterium | reverse complement strand
CACTCACCGTTCCCGGTGTTAAAATGCGAACCACTTGGCGTTCCACGGGACCGATACTGGTTTTGGGATCGCCAATTTGCTCACAAATCGCAATGCTTAATCCTTGCTTTAATAATTTCGCCATATAAGATTCGGCGGCATGATATGGAACACCTGCCATGGGGATGGGCTGCCCACTCGAAACTCCCCGCGCGGTCAATGTAATATCTAATAAACGAGAG
>JABDEF010000031.1:13234-14796 GCA_013287235.1 Gammaproteobacteria bacterium | reverse complement strand
TAGGCATGTTGTATGAAAGTTTTATTCATCCGATTACCATTTTATCAGGACTTCCTTCCGCAGGTGTCGGCGCATTAGTGACGTTATTACTTTTTCATTATGATCTTAACTTATATTCTTTTATCGGGATTATTATGCTCATTGGGATTGTGAAGAAAAATGCTATCATGATGGTGGATTTTGCCATCACAGAAAAACGAAAAAATTTAAAATCTGCAAAAGAGGCAATTTATGAGGCTGCTCTTGTTCGTTTTCGTCCCATCATGATGACCACCATGGCAGCACTCGTCGGCACTTTGCCCATTGTGCTTCAATGGGGTGCTGGCGCTGAGGCAAGACGACCTTTGGGGCTTGCGGTACTCGGTGGATTGATCGTGTCGCAGTTGCTGACGTTGTATATTACACCGGTCATTTATCTCTATTTTGAGAAATTATTGGCCAAAATGAATACTATCATTCCCGCGCATCAGGGGAATGACAGTGTTGGTTTTGGCTAAAAGGTGGGTAAAACACTGGCACAATATTCATTCGCAACTTTTCTACGAACCTCTAGAAAAGCTGGTACTTAAGCTTGAGGAAGATGTACTACTAGAAGATGAAGCGCTTGATGAAAATGTGCTACTGGAAGATGAACTAGAAAAAGAATCAGCCGAATGTTGAAAATAAATCCTCTCTCTACGCTGCTCTCTATTGGGTTGAGATGATTCGTTCGTAGATAAAGCAGGGAAGTAGGCCTGCCGGTGCCGGTATTTAATTACTTTCCTCCATTTGCTTTGAGTAAACCAAAATGAGGGCGGTACTCTTTCACCTCTAAATGCTCTTGCTTTAGAAAAGTGCGTAGCCATCAGTAGATCCAATCTGTCTTGGGCAAATGTTTTTGCTTTTTCATCTAGTATGGTTGAGGGTTGAATTTCATTTCTTAATTTAAAATCTGTCAATACATCATAAGCTTTGCGATGTGATGATTTATTGATTTTATCCTTGATATTTTTGCCCTGTGATTTATTGTCTGAATTCTTTTTGCCCTCATGAATAGCTACACGACGCAAATCTATTTTTGGAGATACTAAGTCCTTGAGTATGTCGCTTTGCAAATTCTCATAACGCGGTGTTCCACCATCATCGGATATATACCCAGCATATTCTTTTAAGGCAGCCATTAATTCATTGATGGAATCCTCTCTGGAAAAAAGTAAATATAAAGCATGATTTCTAAAATCTTGTTTTTGTTTTTTATTTTTTCCTAAAGGCCTTGTTAAACTAAATTCTATCAGCAAAATTTGTAACATAAATACGACAGCGCTATACTCCGTTGCCGGTATAACTTTTTTGTCCTGTAAAGTAGATATAAAAACGTTTGCTAATGTTTTACACTCGCTTGCCCCTCGACTTCTCTCGTTTTCTGCAAATTCCCATTCTGCTTGCGCTCGTTTATTCTCTTCAGATTGTTTATGATCTATACCTAAAGGTGGTTTTGCAAAGAAACGACTTTGTTGAGCCGGTAATATTTTTTTTTCTTTATTAAGTTTTGTTGTTTCTTTATTGATTTGATCTTCTAGTTC
>JABDEF010000031.1:0-13224 GCA_013287235.1 Gammaproteobacteria bacterium | reverse complement strand
CATTAGAGCAAAAGAAAAAAAACTATACTGATAGTATTCAAATCTACTTAAGTTATAAACCCGCGATAATGAGGATTAATTTTTACTTCTTTTTTTTCAGATTTTTTATTAACCTGTTCTCTTTGTTCCAACGTAACCAAATTGTCCTTGGTAAAATTAATGCTGGTATTAATAGTATTATTTGCCTTACGCAGGATCTCATTGTATTCTTCCATTTTTTTAATATTATTATCCAATATCGGAGCATCATCCTTCATCTGTGCTTTTTCTTGGAAGAGATTATAAGGATGTTTCTTATCATCCACTCGATAGCTTAACACATATGTTACTATCCCCTGAGGCGGATTCTTTTTACTGGATGGGTTTAAATGACATCTGGCTTCATACAATGTGATGAGGTGATTGATATTTTTATTGTAAGTTTTGTATTCTTCTTGGAATGTATCTTTGAGATTTTGCCATTTTGCAGATAACTCTTCTCTTGGTTTTTGTTCTTTATCTTCTTTTTCTTTAATGTTTTTTATTTGCTCGTTTTCATAACTTTTATAAGCTTCTTGCGCATCGTTTAATTCTTTTAATGCCTGCTCATGCGATTCACGCATTTCTGCCTCATTAGAGATAAGTTCATTTATTTGCTTCCCCGTTATGCTTTTTTTCTTTTTAGCCGCTTTGTATTGTTTGGCGAATGCAGCAAGTGTTTCGACAATTTTTTTCTTGTCATTATTCATTTCGTTTTTAGTGGTCTTCAATACCAATGAACTTTTTTTAGCCCAATCGTCTAAAATGTTTTCATACTTTTCGATTTGATTTTTTAGGTCTATTGCTGTAGATGAAGTTGGGTATTTTACATCCATTATCGTGGGTTTATAACTTAAGTAGATTTGAATACTATCAGTATAGTTTTTTTTCTTTTGCTCTAATGTGTCCACTGTATCGCCTTTGTTAGTTTGTGCGATATTTGGCTGTAGTTTTTGTTCTAACCGTTCTTTTTCAAAAAGTGCGATAGTGGATGCGAGCTTTCGTTGCTCTAGTTGTGCTATTAATTCTAGATTCCTTTCTGCATCTGCCAAGCCTTGATTTGCAGCCAGGCGAAATAAACACATGGCTTTTTTGTAATCTTTTGTTACCCCTAAGCCGTCCCGATACATGCACCCAAGATTATTTTGTCCTGATGCATAGCCTTGATCGGAAGCCTTGCAATAAAAATGCATGACTTCTTTGTAATTTTGTGTTACCCCTAAGCCGTCCCGATACATGCACCCAAGATTATTTTGTCCTGATGCATAGCCTTGATCGGAAGCCTTGCGATAAAAATGCATGGCTTCTTTGTAATTTTGTGTTACCCCTAAGCCGTCCCGATACATGCACCCAAGAATATTTTGTGCTGTTGCAAGGCCTTGATCGGAAGCTTTGCGATATAAACACATGGCTTCTTTGTAATCTTTTGTTACCCCTAAGCCGTCCCGATACATGCGCCCAAGATTATTTTGTGCTGTTGCAAGGCCTTGATCGGAAGCTTTGCGATATAAACACATGGCTTCTTTGTAATCTTTTTCTACCCCTAAGCCGTTCTCATACATGTACCCAAGATTATCTTGTCCTGATGCATTGTTTTGATCGGAAGCCTTGCGATAAAAACGCACGGCTTCTTTATAATCTTTTTCTACCCCTAAGCCGTTCCGATACATGCACCCAAGATTATTTTGTGCTGTTGCAAGGCCTTGATCGGAAGCTTTGCGATATAAACACATGGCTTCTTTGTAATCTTTTTCTACCCCTAAGCCGTTCTTATACATGTACCCAAGATTATATTGTGCTATTGCACTGCCTTGATCGGAAGCCTTACGATAAAAACGCACGGCTTCTTTGTAATCTTTTTCTATCACAAAGCCGAGCCTATACATGTTTCCAAGATGATTTTGTGTCTCAGCATGGCCTTGATCGGAAGCCTTGAGATAAAAACGTATGGCTTCTTTGTAATCTTTTTCTACCCCAAAGCCGTTCCAATACATGCACCCAAGACTATTTTGTGCTGGAGCATAGCCTTGATCAGCAGCCTTGCGATACAAACGCACGGCTTTTTCGAAATCTTTGTTTACTTCAATGCTTTCTGTATAAATTACTCCAAGATTGTATAATGCTAACGTATTATTTTCTCTCGCAGCTAAATCATATGAATCAATAACTTTTTTTGCATCTTCTTTTAATTGATTTGCGAGCGCAATGACATGTTTTTCATAAGTTTTTTGATAAGGCAAAGGAGCAAAAGTATTTTCTAGGTTGTGCGACTGCATAATAAATTAACCTACCCCACATAAATGGTTTTTTTATTGTACATTACAGAAGGGTCAAATGCAAGCAAGTGTTTGTTATTTTACCAATATTTGAAATTTGCCCAAGGCGGTATTCGATTCATGTCAAATTGGATTTTACGTTGAAAAATCGTGATTTTGGTCTTTGCTATGGAATCTTTGTGCAACTTATTCATAGTTGAAAGATTTTAATACTGCAAAAAGAGATTTTGTATGAAATATATTGCGCATAAACATGTCCTTGATTTGCTGCTTTGAGATAAAATTCGACTGCTTTTTTATTCTTTAGATTCCTCATGTTTTTGTCCAAGCATGTATAGATCATTAGAGCCAGGTTCTTGGTCTTTAGAATTACTTCGAAAAAAAGCCATTTTGTATTCCTCGTTCATTAAATCTTAAAAATAATTGAGCTCTCGCTTACTTCTTATTTCTGAATATCTTTTAGTCTAAACGTTCAAGATCAACGCTATATTTATACAAAATAACATAAAATGGGCAAAATTTAAAATATTTTCGTCTGTCTGTAGGTTTTAAAAATAATAATAGTATTAGCCGGATGTGATTAAGGAATTATTAAATGTTGAAAAGTCGTGATTTTGTACTTTTTGTGATCATGTAAAAACATATTCCTCAAAAACCCCCCGTGTCTTTGTGTAGGTTATTGATAATTAAAATAATACTCATAAGAACTTTTGGTATGAATTATAAAATTTAAGCACAGAAATTATTTGCAATGTTAAACTTAAAGAAAGTTGAAGTTATTTTTGTCCCAATCAAAGCATTTCGATGGAAATATAATGTGGATGGCAATGACAACATTAAAAGGATTGATCACATGGATAATGCTTGGCGAGATGAACTCGAAGCGCGTTTAATCAAAAAATTTGGTGTTCACAAAGGCCAAGCCCTTTTCGTTAAATACAGTAAGGCGTTCCTGACGAGTTATGCAGAAGAATGCACCGTACAAATGGCGCTCCGAGATATTATTCGCTTTGAAAATCTTTCACAAAAAAAATCATTTTCTATTCATCTTTATGAAATCAAAGAAGAGCGGGAGATAGCGCTGCATTTACGATTGTATCAATATAGTAAACCCATTCCTCTATCAGATATTTTACCCATATTAGAAAATTTAGGATTACGCACACTGAGCGAACACCCCTATGAAGTCTCTCTTAAAAAAACGCAGGGTTGGATCAGTGATTTTGCAGTGATTCCCGTTATGCAAAAAACGTGGGATATCAAAAAAATCAAGCCACTTTTTAAAGAAGCATTTCTGCAAATTTGTTTGGGGAGGTCTGAAAATGATGCAATGAATAAATTGGTTTTAGGTGCGATGCTCTCTTATCGTGAAATTACGATATTACGTGCCTATGCAAAATATTTAGGTCAAGCCGGTTTTCGTTTTAGTCTTTCTTATATTGAAGAAACGGTTTCTAATCATCCGGAGCTCAGTAAAAATTTAGTAAAATTTTTTAAAGCGCGATTTAGCTTGAAAAAAAAATATAAAAATTTATTAAAAAAATTGGACAATAAAATTTTAGAAGAATTAGATGGTATTGAAATATTGGCGGAAGATCGTATTATGCGTCAATTTTATTATTTAATGCTAGCAACCGTGCGCACGAATTATTTTCAAAAAAATCATAATAACCATAAGGATTATCTGGCATTAAAATTTTATTCGAAAGCAATTCCAGATTTACCCAAGCCATGTCCCTTGTATGAAATTTTTGTCTATTCCGCAAGATTTGAAGGCATTCATTTGCGAAGCAGTAAGGTTTCTCGAGGTGGGATACGTTGGTCCGATAGACGTGAAGATCTACGTACCGAAATTTTAGGATTGATGAAAGCGCAACGTGTAAAAAATGCCGTTATTGTTCCGGGTGGTGCGAAAGGAGGATTCGTTTTAAAGAAAAATCGTTTTTCTGAAAATGAAGCGGTAAATTGTTATAAATTATTTATTCGTGGGTTACTCGATTTGACTGATAATATTCAAAAAGGTGAAATGATTCATCCCTCACATGTTTTTTGTATGGATGATTTTGATCCATATCTTGTGGTAGCCGCGGATAAGGGTACGGGTGCATTTTCAGATATTGCGAATAGCATCGCGAAAGAATATGATTTTTGGCTGGGAGACGCTTTTGCCTCCGGTGGGATAACCGGTTACAATCATAAAGCGCTGGGAATTACCGCGAGAGGCGCATTCGAATCAATACGCCGTCATTTCCGTGAATGTGACATCAACATTGATCAAGATGAGTTTACGGTGATTGGCATTGGTGATATGGGTGGAGATGTTTTCGGAAATGGAATGCTTTATTCGAAAAACATCAAATTGATTGCGGCTTTTAATGGTCAAGATATTTTTATTGATCCGGATCCCGATCCACAAAAATCTTATCGAGAAAGAAAACGGTTATTTCAAAGCAAAAATTCCTCGTGGCAAGATTACAATCGAGGGTTGATTTCAAAAGGAGGCGGTGTTTTTAGCCGCTTCACAAAATCTATTTCCGTCACGCCTGAGATACGAAATGTTTTAAAAATCGATAAAACATCGCTTTCACCTGACGAATTCATTGTAGCGATTTTAAAAGCACCTTGTGATTTACTTTATAATGGCGGCATCGGTACCTTTGTAAAAGGAAGTGATGAAAAAAATGATGATGTGTTGGATAAAGCCAATGATTTTTGTCGTATCAATGCGAATGAATTACGAGTGAAAGTGGTGGGTGAGGGCGGCAATTTAGGATTTACTCAGCTTGCTCGAGTGGAATTCGCTCTTTTAGGCGGACTTATCAATACGGATTTTATCGATAATTCAGGAGGGGTGGATTGCTCGGATCATGAGGTGAATATTAAAATTTTATTAGATAAAGCGGAGTCACTTAAAAGAATAACGAATCATGAGCGTAATGCGTTATTATCTAAAATGAAGGATGAAGTCGCAGAGTTAGTGTTACGTGATAATTACGATCAAGCCCTGACCTTAAGTCTTTCAAGAGAACGATCGATGACAAATACGGGGCTTTACGAAAATTTTATTAAAATGCTGGAAGCGTCGAATGACATTGATCGTGCCCTCGAATTTTTACCGGATGCAAAAACCATTCTTGAAAGAAAAGCGGCAAATCAAGGTTTAACATCTCCGGAAATTGCAATTCTTTTGGCTTATAGCAAAATTCATGTAAAAAATGAAATTTTAAAATCCGATATTCCTGAAGATGCATTTTTTATTCGAGAACTCGAGTCTGAGTTTCCAAAAACATTACATCAAAAAAACTTTCAATCACTCATGCGTACGCATCGTTTGTATCGAGAAATTATTGCGACACAATTATCTAATAAAATTGTGAATGAAATGGGCGTAACATTTGTTTATCGTGTCCAGGATGAAATTGGTGCAACGGTGTCAGAAGTCATTCGCGCTTATGTGATTTCATCAAAAATTTTCGAATCCGAAGCGATGGAGCATTTGATTGAATCTTTTAATTTTAAAGTGTCTGCAAAATTACAATATGATTTATTACATCATACACGTCATCTTATTAATCTTTCGACACGCTGGTTTTTGCGAAACCCTAAATATGATACCTTCGATATTGAGCAGACGATAAAATATTTTTATGTTCCTATTAAAAAGTTAGAACCCATTGTTCCAGACTTGGTGAGCGGTAATACGAAAGCATATTTGAAAACACTGACTGATCAATTTATACATGCAGGCATTCCAAAAGAAGCCGCAAAGCGTATTGCAACGTATCGCGCGCTTTATATTTTGTTAAATGTCATTGATGTTGCATCTCAGTATAAGTTTGAGATGTTTAAAACAGCAAAAATGTATTATGACATAGGAACAAGATTTAATTTTGTGTGGTTCAGAGATCATATTGCAATGGATGCGCGTGAAGGTCATTGGTATAACCTTGCACGTTTGACATTGCGTGATGAATTGGATGTGCTGCAAAAATTATTAACGATTATTATCCTGCAAAGTAATAAAAAAGAAGACAATGTCACGAAATTGATTGATGATTGGATCAGTAATCATCCTCGGCCAGTTGCTCGCTGGGAAAAAATGGTTGAGATGATTTTAGGGAATCCCAACATTGATTATTCCATGTTTTTTATTGTACTCCGCGAATTGTACGATAAAATTTCAGATAAATAATTTAGTAAAAAGCACCAAATATAGCATTTCAGATAAGTCTTTTGGTAAAAAGCGACCAAAAGACTTATCTGAAATTCTAATAGTATAAAAATAAAATCCAAAAATGTTAAAAAATGATGTATTATTATTTCTTACTTTTTTGTAAAAAAATATCTATTGCTTATAAAAGCCAAATAATAACATAATATCATTTTCTAATGTTTCTTGAACATGAAACATAGAAGAACTTGAGAATTAAATTCCAGATAGGTCTTTTGGTTGCTTTTTACCAAAAGACCTATCTGGAATTCTATAAAAAAACGGAGTTTTTAATGCGAAAACGGATGTTTATCATGTTGTTTTGCCTTTTTATTCTCTTTGGCCTCATTTTTCTTTTCAAAGCCATGATCGGCGTCTTGATTAAAAAATCCATTGCAGAAAATAAAAATCCTATTATCCCTGTCTCAGCCATGAAAGTTGAATTTAGTGAATGGCCGTCTCAATTAAGCGCAAGTGGAAGCTTACGCGCGATCAAAGGGGTTAATGTGACAACAGAATTAGCAGGGATGGTCCAAACGATTTATTTTATTCCGGGATCTTATGTCAAAGAAGGGAGGATACTCGTACAATTGAATGCAGGGACCGAGATTGGTCAATTACAATCTTTAGAAGCGCAAGCAGCCCTTGCAAAAATTACCCTTGATCGTGATAAAAAACAATATGCTATTCGCGCAGTGAGTAAACAACAACTCGATACGGATTTTGAAAATTTACAAAACCTCATAGGACAAGTAAAGCAACAGGCGGCAACTGTTGCAAAGAAAACTCTACGTGCACCTTTCACCGGTCGTTTGGGTATAAATAATGTAAATCCCGGTCAATATTTAAATACAGGAGATAGCGTCACCTCCCTGCAAACGCTGGATCCTATTTATGTAGATTTTTACATGCCGCAACAATCACTCTCTGTATTAAAAATAGGTTTATCGACAAAATTGACGACAGATGCTTATCCCCATAAATCATTTTTTGGAAAAATTACGACAATAAATCCACAGGTTGAAACGGGAACGCGTAATGTGTTGGTCGAGGCAACGCTTCAAAATAAACAACTGGATTTGGCACCAGGAATGTTTGGGACAGTTACGGTTGTGACGGGGAATCCTAAAAAATATTTGACCTTGCCACAAACAGCGGTCGCATTTAATCCATACGGTGATATTGTTTATATTGTTAAAAATGAAGGGAAAGATGAAAAAGGCCCTATTTTAACTGCAACGCCCGCGTTTGTGATCACCGGTGAAACGCGTGGTGATCAAATTGCAATTTTAAAAGGCATTAAAGAAGGAGATATGATTGTCACCAGTGGACAGTTGAAATTGAAAAAAGGTTCGCGCGTCTCAATCAATAATTCTCTCGTGCCTGAAAATAATCCGCATCCGATTGCGTTGAATGATCATTGGTAAACACACTATGCGCTTTACAGATATTTTTGTCGAACGTCCCGTACTCGCAACCGTTGTGAGTCTCATTATTTTAGTATTAGGACTCCGCTCTTTGGGATTGATGCCGGTTCGTCAATATCCCTATACGCAAAACGCCATTATCACTGTCACGACTTATTATTTTGGTGCAGATCCTGATGTTGTCGCTGGATTTATCACAACACCTTTGGAACAATCCATTGCGCGTGCGAATGGCATAGATTATATGACATCGACGAGCATACAAGGTATTAGTTCGATCACGGTCAATTTACGTTTAAATTATGATCCTGAAAAAGCACTTGCAGATATCAATACGAAGGTCAATGCGGTTCTTAATCAATTACCGAAAAATTCACAATTGCCTGTGATAGATATTCAAATTGGTCAAACGATCGATGCAATGTATCTAGGGTTTTATAGCAGTGTACTGAAACCGAATCAAATCACCGATTATCTAACACGTGTGGTGCAGCCAAAATTGCAAGCGATCCCAGGAGTCGAAACTGCAGAGTTGAAAGGTGATAAACCCATTGCGATGCGTGCGTGGCTGAATCCTCAAAAATTAGCAGGATTTGGTTTATCGCCGAATGATATTTCGATTGCCCTTGCCAATAATGACATTATTTCAGCGGCTGGGCGAACAGATGGTAACATGTTTACGGTGAATTTGGCGGCAAATACAAATCTTACCTCAGTCGAAGAATTTAAAAACATGGTGATTAAAGCACAAAATGGTGCCATCATTCGTCTCCGAGATGTCGCGGACGTTTCATTGGGTGCAACGGGTTATGACACATCGGTTAGTTTTAATAATTTAAAGGCGGTTTATATTGGCATTTTGACAACACCGGATGCAAACTTGTTAACCGTGATTAATGATGTAAAAAAAATCTTCCCCGATATTCAAGCGCAATTACCCGTTGGATTAAATGCAAAAATTGTGTATGACTCAACCGATTTCGTGAATAGTTCCATTCGTGAAGTGATCGTCTCTCTCTCGGAGGCGCTCGCGATTGTTGCGCTCGTCATTTTTTTATTTTTAGGCTCTATTCGATCCGTATCCATTCCCTTAGTTACTATCCCTTTATCATTGATTGGGGCTTTTTTTGTAATGTTTATACTGGGATATTCCGTCAATTTATTGACGCTACTTTCGTTAGTGCTCGCGATAGGGTTAGTTGTGGATGATGCAATTATTGTTGTTGAAAATGTGCAAAGACATATTGAAGCGGGTGATTCACCTATTAAAGCAGGCATTCAGGGTGCACGAGAACTCGCAAATCCCATTATCGCAATCACGATTGTTTTGATTGCGGTGTATGTCCCGATTGGATTTTTAGGTGGATTGACAGGTGCTTTATTTACAGAATTTGCGTTTACGTTAGCAGGTGCTGTCACCATTTCTGCCATCATTGCCTTAACCTTGTCACCGATGATGAGTTCTAAATTATTAAAACATACGGAAAGCAAAGAAGGCGGATTTGTGGCATTTATCGATAGACAATTTGAGCGTCTCAAAGAAAAATATAAAAAAGTATTGCACAATGTTTTAAATTATTTACCCGTGACCGCCGTTTTTGCCGCGATTATTTTGGTGAGTATTTATTTTCTGTATTCAACGTCTAAAAGAGAACTTGCGCCTATGGAAGATCAAGGTATTATTATCGCGCAAGCGACAACAGCGCCCAATGCAACATTGGGACAAACAATGATATATTCGGATGCAGTTTTAAAAGTTTTTGAATCTTTCCCAGAAACTGAACGCATGTTTCAACTGAATGGTATCAGCGGTTTGAATACAGCTATTATTGGTATGGGATTGAAACCCTGGGATAAACGCAAACGTACTTCTAACCAATTACAACCCTTAGTGCAAAAAAAATTGGGTGGTATTACAGGCGCAATCATTGCGGCATTTCAATTGCCGCCTTTGCCTGGTGCGCGCGGTGTTCCCATTCAATTTGTGTTAACGACCACAGATTCTTTTGATCGTTTGAATGAAGTGAATCAAGCGTTTTTAGAAAAAGCACGAAGCAGTGGTCTTTTTATTTTTACGGATACTGATTTAAAAATTGATAAAGCACAAACGAACATTTTACTCGATCGCGATAAAACGGCAGAATTTGGCTTGACCATGAATGATGTCGCGAATGATTTAGGGGCTGCTTTAAGCCAAGGTTATATTAATTATTTTAATTATGGCGGGCGTTCATACGAAGTGATTCCGCAGATGAATCGAATTGATCGATATAACGCATCCGATACTTTACATTATTATATTAATACGCTCGCGGGGAATACTATTCAATTAAGTACGATTGCGAAGTTAAAAACAAAAATTGTTCCTGAATCCCTGAATCATTTTCAACAAGTGAATTCGGCCACCTTTTCTGCCGTTGCAGCGCCGGGTATTACCGATGGAGATGCATTGAATGCATTGAAACAAATGGCAGCTCTAGTACTACCAGAAGGATATGGCATTGATTATGCGGGACCCTCGCGTCAATTTATACAAGAAAGCGGTGGCATGATTGTCACATTCTTTTTTGCATTGATTGTTATTTTCCTATCGCTTGCAGCATTATTTGAAAGTTTTCGAGATCCTGTGATTGTATTAATCAGCGTTCCGATGTCGATTTGTGGGGCGATGATTTTTATTAGTTTAGGGATTGGCGGTTTAAGTTTAAATATTTATACGGAAGTGGGGTTGGTGACTTTGATTGGTTTGATCAGCAAACACGGTATTTTGATCGTTCAATTTGCGAATGATTTACAATTAACTGGGAAAAATAAACGTGAAGCCATTATCGATGCCGCAAGTATTCGTTTGCGTCCTATTCTCATGACAACGGCTGCCATGGTATTTGGGGTGGTACCACTCATTATTGCGTCAGGTGCGGGAGCGGTCAGTCGATTTAATATTGGAATGGTGATTGCCTCCGGTTTAAGCATTGGGACACTTTTTACTTTATTTGTCGTACCTACGATGTATATGTTTCTTGCGGAAGATCATAAAAAGAAAAAGGATGCACTTGATTTACTTCGGAAGGAGGCAGGAATGAATCCATGAACCATTTACTCGAATTAAACATAGATGTTTGGAAGCCAAATGTTGAAAATAATCTTGCAAAAAAGGCGATGCTTGCTTTGGAAGAAGGAAAAGTCATTTATTTGCCGAAATTATCTTTTTTATTAGAAAATGAAGAAAATATTTTATTAAATAGATCTTTTGATCTTAAGCGCGCAAAAAATATCAGTTTTGATCACAAAAAAAATCGTCTCGGTGGATTAGATAAAAAAGATCAGCATATTATTACGATCATGAAAATGATGAAACGTTATCATGATAGGACTATCGCACTTTTAGAAAAATTATGTCCGACATATGAATCATCACATTCATTCGGTCGCACCAGTTTTCGTCCGATCGAAATTATGGGTCGAAAACCCGCCTCCTATCGCAAAGATGATACCCGTTTGCATGTCGATGCATTTCCTGCAACGCCGGTGAATGATTTACGTATTTTACGTGTTTTTACTAATATTAATCTTTTTCAGGAATCGCGCGTGTGGCGATTAGGGGAATCTTTTCAAGAAGTGATTCAACAATTTTTACCTAAAGTACGTCGTATGCTGCCCTTTGAGGCAAGTTTTCTTTCTGTGATGGGCCTCACGCGTAAAAAAAGAGATTTGTATGATCACTGTATGTTACAGATTCACAATCGCATGAAAAAAGATATGCAATATCAGCAAAACGTGAAAGATGAAACGATTGCGTTTCCGCCAGGCAGTACGTGGATTGTTTTTACAGATCTTGTCTCGCATGCAGCGCTTCGAGGAAGATATGTGTTAGAACAAACGTTTTATCCTCATCTTGAAAAAATGCAGCATCCCCATTTGTCACCGCAGCGGCTGATTCAAAATAGTCATATCCTGCCCTGGCCCTAAAAGCCTAGCAACGGAATGAACTCGCAGTTGTTCTCTCAATTTTGTATAAAAAAATGATCTGCCCATCTATGACCCAATTTTCTTAGTTTAGATCCATGATTTAATTGCAAAAATGTAATATTCCTTGTAAAATGGGATACAGACTCCCAATTTACAAGGAGAATTCAAGCTTGAAACGCCAACATTACCTAGATCGCATTAAAAAAGCGTTTAAAACACACAAAATTGTGGCACTCCTTGGCCCCCGACAATGCGGAAAAACAACCTTAGCAAAAGATTATATTGCTTTCCAGCAGAAAGCTTTTGAAGAAAAAAACTATTTTGATTTAGAAAAAAACACAGATATTGCAAGGCTTGCCAACCCACAACTTAGCTTAGAACCCCTGCAAGGTTTGATTGTGATCGATGAAATTCAACGTATTCGAGAACTTTTTCCAACCATCCGGGTATTAGTCGATCATGTCAAAGACCAGCATTATTTAATTCTTGGCAGCGCATCTCGCGACTTGATACATCAATCCTCAGAAACACTCGCGGGGCGAATACAATTTATCGAAACAACGCCTTTTTCTTATGAAGAAACGGATCATATAAACCGCTTATGGTTACGCGGTGGATTTCCTTTATCATATTTAGCCGATAATGATGAAGAAAGTTTTATATGGCGTCGTGAATATACACAAACTTTTTTAGAAAGAGACATCCCCAATTTAGGGATACAAATTCCCGCCACACAGTTGCGTCGCTTTTGGATGATGCTCGCACATTATCATGGCAATATATTTAATGCGAGCGAAATAGGAAATGCCTTGAGCTTAAATCATAAAACCATTCGTCATTATGCAGATATTTTAAATGGGACTTTTATGATTCGAGAAATACAACCTTGGTTTGAAAATATTTCGAAAAGACAAATCAAATCATCAAAAATTTATTTTCGCGATAGCGGCATTTTGCATTTTTTATTAAATATTCCAGATGAATTGAATTTATTGCATCATCCAAAATTGGGCGCTTCATGGGAAGGTTTTGCATTAGAATCGATTATTCGTCATCATGAAGCAACGGAAGGAGAATATTATTTTTGGGGAACTTTAGCACATGCAGAATTGGATTTACTCATTATCAAAAACGGCAGACGTTTAGGATTCGAATTTAAATATACCGATAAACCCAAAATCACAAAATCGATGACAATTGCATTAGAAGATCTTAACTTAGATAAGTTATATGTTATTTTTCCTGGAAAAAATCATTTTCTATTGTCGAAAGATATTGAAGTTTTTGGGTTAGAGAATTATTTATCTTCGTTACCTTAAAGTGA
>JABDEF010000030.1 GCA_013287235.1 Gammaproteobacteria bacterium | reverse complement strand
GCTCACGGGCACGATTGGGTCAGTGGTGGCCGCTGAATAGATACAAAAAACTATTAAAACAAAGGCTTAAGCGATTAAAATTTATGCTGCATAATAATTGCACCTATGCTACAATTTTGGTTTATTTTTATATATCAAAAACGAGGCCGCATTATGTTTCGGTATTTAGCAGCAGGAAAAAATCCGAGTGAATCGAAAAGATTTTTGGAAGCGCAATTTGATGAAAGTGACCGGGGTGATACTAGAGTAATAGTTGTCTGTCGACATAAACGTTTCGCTTATTCATACTTTGAAGACTTTTCGAATATCTATTATAAAATGCCCTATGAAGGGAACTTAACAAACGTATATTCTAGGACTACAATTTTCGATTATTTATCATTTGGGTGGAAAAGCATTTTCCGAAGTCTTATGGATGCTGAAAAGGCCTTTAATCAGGAGTTTGATTTTAAGCAAACTTTTTTTACGAAAGAAATATTATTGGATATCCAGGAGAAATATGAATTTTATAAAAAAAATCAAAAAGATCAAGTGAAAGTGTATAGCAATGATCCGCTGTACAATAATTTTACAATCCATGAGCCACAGGAAATGTGCGTATTCAGCTGCTTGACCGATCAGTTATTTTGTAAGGATTTCTCTTCATTACCATTACCAAGCCCTCCTGTGGCGACAGAAAGTCCTTCTTCATATACTACCTATCTTACTCTCAGTAACTTAGGGGGGGGGATTACTTTTTATTTTCTTTTTTTACAAATTATACAAATTATACGAATGGGTGAGCGAGAAAGATCATTCTAAAAAAATAGCGGAGCAAAAAAATATAATAGAAGAATATAAGAATCAATTAGAGAGGGAATTAAAAAAAATTCATAACTATACCGTTGCAACTCCCAAAGACTTTCATCAGTTTAGAATGCATTTAACAAATGAATTTAATGATAATTTCGAAAAAGAGATTAAAAAATCAAATCATTATGGAAGCAAAGATGAAATTGAAGAAAAAGTTTCAGCAGATATCGAAACATTTAAATCAAAATTATATGAAAAGTATCCTAAAAAAGCACGTCATATATCAAGCAATCTATTACCTGATGATTATTGGTCCAAAAAATTTGAAGAGGATCTTAAGCGCGCGAGTCGTCTTTGTGACACCTATAAAAAGCAATACGAAGAACTTGAGAAATTATGTAAAGATAGTTTATTTTTGAAAAACAAATTCAAATCTATACTAAATCTACCAGAGGATGAAAATCCTTATAAAATTCAATCCGTTTTACATAACATGAAGTATAATGAAAAAAATGAAACGATTTTAAGAGTAAATGAATATGAGGCGGTCGTTCAATCTAAATTAAAAACGCTAGACTATGCTTTGAATGATAAAATTTTTAAACGAAAGTCTGGCTCACGAAATACGAGTGAACCACTTCCAAAATCAGAAAGTAAAAAAGATTCGAAAAATACGTATCAGCTACTTTCAAAAACAGAAATAGCAAAAAAAGAAAGACAAGTGAATTTTCTTGAAAGAAAAATAAAACAAATTGAAAATAAGAAGGAAATGGAGGAAGTAGAGACGCAAGTATCTGATCAGGCGGCAGAAGAAGGGGAGGAAAAAAAATCCAACACCCATTCCGTGGAATCGCATCAACGATCGGAAGATACAGGAAGAAATGACAAAAGAATTTGTGAAAACGTTAACAATACGCTTGAGTTATATTATACTTTTGAAAAATCTAAGTTGGAAATAAAAAGCTTAGATGAAAACGAAGTTTCAGCTGTTTCTGCCTTTTTAAAATGTATCTATGTTTCACTTGCATTCAATGTAAGAATTTCGAAAGAGTTCAGAAATAATATACTTTATAATTTTGATACTATTTTAGGAAGAATAAAGGTTAAAGAGAACATTGATGATCGTGATCTTATACCCATGCTTATCGAAGGTCTTGCTGAATATGTGAAATATATTCAGTTTTACGATAACGGGAATAAAGTGCGTTGCCTACCACTAAAAGAAGCGCCTACCTCACGTGTTTTAAAAGATGCTTCAGTGCCGCTGTATAATATGATACATGCGCATGGTGTATTTAAAAAGAAAGGAATCGAACAACAAGATCATCGTGAATCTGCTGAAGCCGTGGAAGAGATACAAAATTCTAAAGTGATTTCAAAATCTAAAATCTTAAGTGTGGATTTTAAAATATTCACTAATGATATGCTCGAGCATTTAAGAAAAACTTTTTTGGTAAAATCCGGTGTCCGGGTTCAGAATTATCGTGCGACCCTGATTATTCGACACCCGGGTCATAGGTAACTAATTCAGTCGGGTGCCAATTTCATGTGGCACTCCGTCCGGTTCTTCCGAAAGATGCGCGACCAGCTGCCAATCGATGAATGTGACGGCATTTTTAGGAATGGCATTTTGAATCATTTTTACAATGTCTTCGCGATTCGTGTCAAATCCGCCATTGTGTTCATCCAATGGTGGATGTGCTTCGAGATACAGTTTATTGTCGTTCCAACCAATTTTATTCGGCATATTCAAAATCCAGACTTGCGTACCCGGTTCAACGATGGGAAAAAATTCTTTGATATCCGTTTCATTCATACGAATACATCCAAAGCTTGCACGCCGACCGATACTTTCAGGGAAAATCGTGCTATGAATTAAAAAAGAAGGAATATTTAAATAAATGGCATAAGGACCGAGTGGATTATCAGGTCCTGCTGGCATGACCGTGGGTAATTGAATACCTTGATCCTCATTATATTTACGCACATCGGGTCCGGGGATCCATGTCGGATTCACTTTTTTCCGAGTGACAGTCGTATTTTGAATAGGAATGGTATTGCCAATTTTGCCAATGCCGATGGGAAACGTCATGACCACATCGCTTCCTTTGGGATAATAATATAGGCGCATTTCAGGCAAATTAATAATAATGCCTTGACGGTAAGGGGGTAAAAGAAAAGCGGTGGGAACTTTAATTTGACGCGATCCCAGTGCCGTTTCGGTCGAGCCAGGATTTGCAGCAATAATGGCATTTAAACCAAGGTTGTAACGATGCGCAATAGTGGTTGTCGTATCTCGGACGGTTGCATCGGTATACTGCATGCTGCCAATGAGCGCATCTCCGTTCGGAGGTAATGGAAATTCTGTTGCAAAAAGCGTCACTGCAAACACCGCGGTGATGGCAGCGATGGTAGTCGTAAAGAAATATTTTCGCATCATACAGGTTCCGTCCTTCCGCTTGCTAAAAAGGTTGAATGATTCAGCCATTTTCGATAAGGATAATACACAAACACCAGTGATTTACCCTTAATTGTATTGATCAATGGTTTCGCCGTCTCTACACTGACTGCAGGGCAACCCCAACTACGTCCCAAAAACCCGTATTTTTTTATTACATTGGGGTGCGCGTACCAAGCACCATGAAATACAATGTCTCGTTGCAATGCTTTATCATTGATTCCACTTTCTAAGCCTACCAGTCTTAATGAATAACCATTACTGCCGTTGTAAGGCGCTTTTGATGTCAAAAAGACTCCCAGACTTGATTTTAAACTTCCTTTTTCATTAGAGAAAGAGGTTGCGAAGATTTTTCCACTATTTCTTCCATGGCTGACCCATGTGTTGAACAATACTTTTGCATTTTTAAGATCGATGACCCATAATCTGCGTTCTGAAGAGGGTTTAGAATAATCAATGATGGTGAGTAATTGTTTTGTGGGTAATCCTTTTTTTTGTGCGCTTAAATAAGCGACAAGGCTCATTTTTAAAACATCTAAGTCAAGATTCTCTGCTTGTGTATGTACGCGTTTAATTTCTTGATCAACCCATCCTTTTTTATTGACAGGAACTTGAACGGTTCTGTTGAGTAAAAATGAAAAAGGCCCAAAGCCGACGGAGCAAAAAATGACTAAAATAAATAGTGTGGTATAACTTATTTTTTTCATAGTATATGGATTATGCCATTTTTTGTGAAATTGTCAAAGATGGGTCATTTAAAAAAACTGTCATGCCAGCTTAAAGTATGCTGGCATGACAGGATTAGAGTCGTGAGTAGTTATGATTGAAAATAAATCTACTTTCCATTACACTGAGCTTCGCTTTAAAAATAGATAAACTATGGAGAAGATTATGAAAACAATTACGCTATTTTTAGGATTGATTGCGTCGGTTTTTTTATTAACAAGTTGTGCAAGCAAACATTGTGATACAACAAAATATGTTGCTGAAAAAGAACAAGGACATACCGAAGTAATACCGGTCGAAGTTGAACAACCCAAAGAAGAACACCATCATATCGACTACAAAGGTGAATCTCTCAATAAATAATTTCAAAGATCTGACTTATGAATAAAGAAAAAATTCGTGTTGCAGTTTTATACGGTGGGCGTTCAGCTGAACACGAAGTTTCTTTAGTTTCAGCGACCAATGTCATCTTAAATTTGGATCGCTCGCGTTTTGATGTTGTCCCGATTGGGATCGATAAAGAAGGCAGTTGGTTTTTAGGTGATGATGTCTTCAAAAAAGAATTACCAGGAAGAAGTCCGATGTTACGTTTACATCGGGATCAAGATCGCATGTTGTTTAATCCCGATTTGATTGGCAAATTAGCTGTGCCTTTCGCAAATGCGAAGCATCCCATGCTTTCTCCCGGACATCGTTTGTTTGATGTCGTATTTCCTGCGATTCATGGACATCTTTGTGAAGATGGTACTGTTCAAGGGCTCTTGGAATTGGCAGATATTCCTTACGTTGGTTGCGGTGTGCTCGCTTCAGCCGTGGGAATGAATAAAGATATTTCAAAACGGTTGATACAAAATGCTGGTTTTTCAGTTCCGCCCTATGTGGTGGTACGAGATGCCGATTGGGCACATGAGAAAGCAACCTATGTAAAAAAGATTTCACAGGAGTTGAAATATCCTGTTTTTGTGAAACCGATCAATACAGGCTCGAGTATTGGTATAACAAAGGTGAAACACCTTAACGAATTAACAAATGCCATCGAAGTCGCTTTTCAATATGATACAAAAGTGATTATTGAACAAGGTATCGATGCCATTGAAATTGAAGTGGCGGTACTGGAATCACGCGATTCACATCAAGATCCTATCGTGAGTGTGCCAGGTGAAATACGTCCGAATCAAAACCACGAATTTTATTCTTATGCATCGAAATATCTTGATGAAAATGGTGCAGAATTGATTATTCCTGCGCCAATTTCGGTTGAAATTCAAGAAAAGATAAAAAATACGGCAAAACAAATTTTTAAAGTGCTCGACTGTGAAGGCATGGCAAGGATCGATCTTTTTCTAGAACGCGGTACAAATCATATTTATTTTAATGAAATAAATACACTGCCGGGTTTTACTATGATTAGTATGTACCCCAAATTAATGGCAGCTTCTGGTGTGAATTATACTGATTTATTAACGCACTTAGTGATGCTGGCGATGGAAAGGCATGCGAAAAAATCGCGTCTTCATCGTCATTTTGAACCATCGTAGGGTGGGCACGCTTCGCTTTGCCCACCCTACTAGGGCGTGTCGTCAATTATTTATTAAGCAGACTCAATACATATGATGCATATCTACACTAAAACGTCGTCCCGCGACTTGTTCGCGGGATCCAGGGGAGCTTGTAACTGCTATCGCTGCGACTGGATCCTGCGGTCAAGCCGCAGGACGACGGAGAAGTGGGAAATTTAAGCCATTTAATTGACGACACACCCTAGTAACAGCTAATACAAAACACTATCAACATTTTTCGAATTTAAAATTAAAAAAATTCTCACCGAATTAAATTTCTGAACATAGCACGCTTCGCGCGGACTACGCTGTCATTGCGAGCCATTAAACTTCAATTTATATTCTCTTTGTTGCATATCCGTGCGTATTGGCATTTTGAAGAACGGATGGTTATTGAGTATTCTGTATTCGTCTATCTTAAATATTTCTTTTTTCAAATCATCAGCTATTTTATTGCTTAACTGCCCGCACAATTCTGATATATTGAAATCGCTGTGTGGACATGAATTTTTGCCAGCAAGTATAGATAAACTATCCTTAAGATTATCTAGAATTTCTCTTTTTTTATTCTCTTCGGTACAAAGAAAAAGTTGTTCTATATGCCCGAGTACCTCATTAACATATAAAAGTATTTTATTATCTTTCATCCATTTAAAAATATAATCACAGGATGGATCCTTACAACCGACTGTGATATTTAGCCAGGATAAAAGCTGAGAAAAATCACGACAATATGTTTTTGCATGATTCATCCCAATCCATCTATTTAATTTTGAATATCTGATCACATAATTAAAATGCTGCCTTGCTTCAAGAGATCCGGAGATAGTTTGTAATAATATTCTATACGCTATTTCAAAATGTCTAAAAAACTCCTTATTTCCGTTGACTATCATCGGTAAATACACAAATCTCATTCGATTCAATAAATGTTTAGGAGAGGATGCTGTACGCAATTCCAAAAATAGCTGCACGACATATTCTGGAACGTTTTCACGCGTAGTCGATGCCCATTTCTTTAAAAACATTAAAAAGTCATGATTAGCTGGGAATGTATCTTTTGATATATCGCCTTTTTGGATAATTAATTTATGACTTTCAATTTGACTCTTTTCTTTCAGCTTGCTGATTAAATCAAATAATTGCGGGTCGCGTTGCTTTAAACTGGAAATATTTTCTTCATATGCATCATAGGAGATTTGAGGAGATAGAATAATATCATATATATGCTTAGCTATTTTTAGTAAAAAATCATTTTCTTCTTTCCCTAAAAGATTCTTAAATCGAACAACCACTTCTTCCAGATCGGGACAAGATGAAAAAACTTTTATATAAAGTTTCAATAAATTCTTTTCAGCATTATTTGTTAACATTTTATCTTTGCTTTGTCTTTCGCTGTTTCTTGCTTGCATGATTTGCATCAGAGGACCCATCTTACTTAAATCTAATACCTCTAAAAAATCATCCACATCATCACCCATATATATTTTTCTGCTAATCTTAGATGACAATTGGGTCAAATAAATAATGGTTGACGGATAATCTGCATCTGCTAATGCTTTTTCATTACTGATAGAGGCACACTTTACTGTAGGGCGAATATTGTTGCCATGATCATAAAGACAAAAATCAACCATACAATCGGGTGGCAAGAAGGGAAGTTTTTGATTGAAAGCATTTGCACCGAATAAAATATTCTTAATATCATCGTAAACAGCAGATCGAATGCTATACTCAGGATGATCTTGTCTTATTTTATGATGCATCGCATATAAAATAAAAATTTTATAGTCACAAAATATGCCCTCAACAAAAGGTTTTATATTTTTAAATAATAAACTAGGTTTTTTGTATATTTCAGGGAAAAACTGCATCCGATCTAAAGGTGCGGGTGCTTTAATTTCATCTTTGTCCTGGATACCTAAAGCAGAATATATTTTTTTTGCGGTTGTACCATGCAGAGCATTAGAAAAGACATCTTCCAGCAAAAAATCGTCCACTTCTACGTTTTTCAAGCCCCTTTTTTGTAGCGCATCTTTTATGTAGTGAAGGGCAATTAACAGCATTCCGTTTTCATTTTTAGCGTTACCATAAAATTCCGTATTAAAAAATTGTCGTTTAGAAAAGCTAGTGATTTTGGTGAACGCCGCATCTTTCGAACGCTTAAAAATATCTTCTATCAGACCGTCATTTCTTTCGAGAAAATCTTTAAAAGTTTCCCTTGCTTTGAGAACACAGCCATCACCATCGAGACCAACGAATGACATGAATTTAGTTGCGCTTTTCATAGGAATACCGCCTTAATATTAATGAGTGTCCGGCGATGCAAAATATACAAGGCTTACATAGACAAGTCTAGACTAAATTTCAAGACATCTCTTGATAATTTGACACCCTGGAAATTTAATGCGAAATTAATCACGCTTGAGGTAATATACTTACCCAGTTACAGCTGTATTTTTTTTATCTTTATTGACAAGGAAATGGATAATGGTCGAAATTACCATGGAAACGATTCAAGATGATATTCAAAAGTTAGGCATTAAAACGATCGAGTTGCAATATTTAGATCCCACTGGCGAAGTACATAGTATGATACTTAACGCCACTAAAATAAAAAAATTACCTAATGGCAATTATGATTTCGTGCCAAACGAAATTAAAGGAACCTTAGATGGCTCTTCTATCCCTGGATTTCAGAATATAGATAAAACTGGTTTAGAAATTGTACCAGGCCCACGCCCAAGAATATATGTCGATCCTACGGATGCAACAAGATTAATCGTCATGGGAAATACTAAAGAACCTAATGGACCGCTTTATGCGAAGGATCCACGCAATCAAGCCATCATTGCTGAAAAGTGGCTTGAATCTCAAACCGATTTGGGATTAAAAGCCATGCGTGTCGGACCTGAGTTTGAATTTTTTGTATTCCCAAAAAATGTCGATCCACTGGCCCTTAATGCGGATAATAGCGCTTATCATTCTTCCGCATCGGACAATCCCCATCAGAAATTCATGGAAGAATATCTTTTGGCTTTGCAAGCTGCAGGCGTTGACTCTAGGTTTTTTCATTCAGAAGTGGCCAATTATCAAGAAGAGATAGGTGTTAACTGCGAAACATTATTGAGAGCCGCTGATAACTTAATTATCCAAAGAGAAATACTAAAAAAATTAGCTAAAAAACATCATGTCACTGTCTGTTGGGAGCCAAAACTTCTTAATGCCTATGGAGAAACCATAAAGCAAAGAGGAAAGACTTCATCAATTAATGGTAATGGATTGCATACCAATTTATCATTTGATACCAGTGATGAACGAAATGCATTTGTTACATATGACGAAAAGAAACCAGTCACTAACGAATTATCTGACGATGCTAACTTGTGTATAGCGGGTTTATTAAAACATGCGAATGCGCTACAGGTTATATTTAACCCATCCACCATCAGTGGGGCTCGGCTTGGAATGGGCGAGTCACCGAAGTTCATTATTGCTGGACGTGATAACCGAAGCGCAATGATTAGAATAGTCACGGTTCCTGAAGGGGAAGAGTTTAAAACCCGGATTGAGCTTAGAGCTGCAGATAGTATGCTATGCCCTCATACCTGGTTTGCTGCGGCACAAATGGCAATGATAGATGCCATTAAGCAGGGAAGAAAAATGTCGCGAGAATTGCGCATCAAAAATGGATTAGTTCCAAAAATTATCAATGAGAATTTTTATGAAATGTCAGAAAAAAAACGACAGGATTTGTCGCTTCTCGAGCTACATACAGGGCCAGATATATTAAGCAAAAGTGTGGAATCACTAAAAAATGATCATCAATATTTACTCGCTAAAAATGGACCTTTTGGTGAAAATTTTGATGAAGTAATGGCGCCGTATATTGAAACTATAGTAAAAAAAGATATTGATCGTGAAATATCTCGAAGCAGTACGCATGAAAAGTGGAAAAAAGAACAATCTGAAACGCCTGTTGCAATACAATTAAAAAGAAATGAGTTGATACGTCGGTCTAATGAACTTAAGGCCATCGAATTAAGGATATTGGCAAAAAAACAATCCGAACAAGTTCAATCAGAGGCATCTAAATCTCTCACTTTAAATCAGAGTCAGGATAGCCAACATCATTTCTTTAAAAAACCTGTCTATATGAACATCGTTAAGGAAGAAGAAGCCAAGAAAGTAAGAAACATAAACCCGTAAGATACACCACCGCTGTCATCTGGCGCTCAGATGACAGCGGGCAATTTTTTATTTTTTAGGTGTCATCTTATCTGCGATGTATTCACTGGCTGTTTCTGCGATTGTCATCGCAACTGCAACCTTAGGTCCTGCTGTGACTATTTTAGTGCCTGTTCCTTTAAAAAAACCTCGCACACCTTCGACTTTAACAATATCACGCGCAATAGTCATGCCTGATTTATTTTTCCATTCGCCTTTTTTTGATTGTATACGTGTTTTAACCACATCGGGTGGATTACTGATAATTACGCTCATGATAGATGCAACACTTGATGCAAAGAATTTTTGCGAAAATGTATAACTCACGTTTTTATCTGTCAATGGCTCGAATACATACTCTTTGACAGCAGCACTTGTACAGAATAAACCCATGGATCCTATCGCATTACGACTCACGGTCCAAGATAAGCCATTGTAGAGTTTCATTTTTTCTTTACGCAATATTGAAAAAAACGTTTCCTCTTTTAAAGAAGCTTGATTTGTTTGATATCTTATTTTTATGGTATCTAAAGGCAGTAATAAAGGTGCTTCACCCGCGCCAATAATCATACCCGCAGTTCCTTCAAGCATTAACTTCGCATTGCGTTCGCCAAAACAAGATTGGTAGTGTTGGCCAAAATACATCTCCAGTTGGGTTTTTACCATCGGTTGTCCAGCAAATTTATAACCACGTTGCAGTATCTTGTAACCTAATGCAGGACAAATACCTAACCAGAGATCACGAATATTTTTGGAAGGATTATTTTGATCAAAAATCGCATTGCTTAAGTTTTTAGAAAATGTTGCTAGCTTCATTCCAGGTTGATAGAGGGCCTTCGTATTGACTTGTAATCTGTGCGAAATAACTTCTGGTATGTAAAAAATGGGGACTTCTATAGCGCCAGCAGTCAGGCCGCCGAGCAAATTTGCAAACCAGGGTCGATTTTCTTTTTTATGTGATTGCATATACTTTTTCTTATTAAAAAAATGAGGAACGTGAATATTACCTTAAACTACTAAAAAATAAAATATTTTTACATCTATTCGCTTCTGTCGTCCCGCTCTGTCAGCGATCGATATTTTTCCATTAACATTTCTTTCGTTTCAGGATGATCGGGATCGAGTGGAATACAATCGACCGGACAAACAGATACACATTGCGGTTCATCAAAATGTCCTATACATTCTGTGCATCGCAAAGGGTCAATTTCATAAATCAGCTCCCCTTGTCGAATCGCTTGATTAGGACAAACGGGTTCGCAGACATCACAATTAATACATTCATCAGTAATTTTTAACGCCATTATCCTATACCTTGGGGTCACTCAACTTTTTTTTGAGAGCTAAGACCACAGACTCAGGTACAAATTGTGTCACATTTCCCCCTAACATGGCAATTTCACGCACAAAACTAGAGGAAATATAGGTATATTTCTCAGCGGGCATTAAAAAAATACTTTCGATATCTGGCGCCAAATGCCTATTCATCCCTGCCAGCTGAAATTCATAATCAAAATCAGAGACAACACGCATTCCACGTAAAATGACCGTTGCTTTGTGTTGACGCATGAAATCGATCAATAAATTATCAAATCCTTTCACCGTGACATTTGAATTTTTTTTAAGCACATCCTGACCAATCGCTAAGCGCTCTTCCAAAGAAAAAAAAGGATTTTTATTGGTATTTGCCGCAATAGCAACTACCACATGATCAAAAATGCGCGATGCACGATCCACTAAATCGATATGCCCAAAAGTAATCGGATCAAACGTCCCTGGGTAAACGGCGGTGATATTCATTGGTTAAAATTTAACCTCTTTTTTCGTTAATAGGTTGAATAAGGTATAATAAGATTATCTGAATGAGGTGTCACTATGTTAGAATTTAAAGTTACACGGAATAGTGACGGCAACATAAGTCATATCGAAACATCTCTCACTGGCTATGATCTTTTAAACTCGCCCAAACTGAATAAAGGCTGTGCGTTTACTTTTGAAGAACGTGAAGCTTTTCATTTAAATGCGCTGCTTCCTCACCAAGTCGAAACCTTAGAACAGCAGGTTGCTCGCATGTATGCGCAATACAATGAACATCGTACTGACCTGGGAAAGAATATTTATTTAAATGTTTTACATGATTACAATGAGACACTTTTTTATCATTTAGTGAAACAATATTTAGAAGAAATGTTACCCATTGTCTACACCCCAACCGTCGGGGAAGCCGTAGAACGATTCAGCTTAGAACATCGTAAAGTCCGTGGTCTTTATTTAAGCTATCCAGAACGTGATCGTATCTTTAAAATTTTCGAACACGGTTTACCGGAAAGAATTGATCTCACCGTCGTCACCGATGGTGAAGGCGTGCTTGGTATTGGGGATCAAGGCATCGGGGGTATTAATATTTCCAGTGCAAAATTAATGGCATATACACTTTGCGCAGGCGTCAATCCACATCATGTATTACCTATTCAACTCGATGTTGGCACTAATAATCCCAATTTATTATCAGACCCCATGTATCTTGGCTGGCGTCATGAAAGAATCACAGGGGATATTTATGATGATTTTATCGATCAATTCGTAAAAAGCATTACAAAAAAATATCCACATATTTTATTGCATTGGGAAGATTTTGGCCGTGAAAATGCAAGGCGCATTTTAACACGTTATCGCAATGAAATTTGCACCATTAATGGTGATATACAAAGTACAGCCACGGTTGCACTTGCGTGCATTTTAGCAGGCATCAATGCAAGTGAAATTCCCCTAAAAGATCATCGTATTGTGATCTTTGGTGCAGGGACTGCAGGCGTCGGTATTGCCGACCAAATTGTGAGTACATTGCAAGAAGCAGGCTTAAGCCCTAGTGACGCTTATCAACGCTTATGGCTGATCGATAAACATGGCTTACTTGTTGAAAAAAATGCCGAATTATTGCCATTTCAAAAACCTTTTGCGGTTTCTTCAAAGCGCATCGCTGATTGGGAAAAACGAAATCCAGCATATATCGATCTTTACGACGTGGTAAAAAATGTCAAACCAACTATTTTGATAGGTTGTTCAGCCGTTCACAATGCTTTCACAGAAGAAATTGTAAAAATGATGGCAACATACCTATCGCACCCTATTATCATGCCTTTATCAAACCCGACCATAAAATCTGAAGCAACCCCCGCTGATTTATTACAATGGACGGAGGGACGAGCAATTATTGCAACGGGCACTGCTTTTCCAGATGTGACCTTAGTAGGGGGAAGAAAAATTCGAATTGCGCAAAGCAATAACGCTTTTGCTTTTCCAGGAATCGGCCTTGGAACCATTGCTGTTAAAGCAAAGCATGTGACGGATGGCATGTTAAATGCGGCAACACATGCATTAAGTCAATGCTCACCCGCCAATAAAGATAAAACCGCGCCATTACTTCCCAAACTTTCTGAAATTCATTCCGTCAGCCGTCAAATCGCCTTGGCAGTTGCCATAGAAGCACGTCGTGAAGGACTTGCTGAAATCGATGGCAATACTGATTTAAATCGTGCAATCAATGAAGTTTCTTGGAATCCAAAGTATTATCCGTATCGAAAAATTTAGAATTCTGTGATTCAACATCATGGGAATTAAACCAATAACAGACGATTCTGCAGTAACGTTTGCATATCTTGTCTGCCGTCAGCAATAAGATAAATGTGTACTATTTTAGCTGTTGTGCTATATATGATGCGGTATGGTTTGTAAAATATTTGACGGTAATTTTTTATACCTAAAGTAAGTAATTCTTTAGGATACGTGCCTCTTTCTGGTAGCTGGGATAATGTCTGGAATGAACGCTCTAATTTAGTCAACAATTCTTCAGCTTTTTCATGAGAATCATGTAAACGTATATAAGTATAGAGGTCTTCTACACTCACAGCATCATCCGTTAATAAAACTTCATACATTATATTATTCTCGATAGTTTTTACGTAACTGATTGATGACCTCGCTTGCCTCACGTACTTTCCCTGCTTCGATTTGACGATTACCCAAAGCTATTATTTTAAGTAAAGCAATTGTTTCCTGCATTTGTTCATAGCTTTCAATATCTTGAATAACAACGGTTGCTTCACCATTTTGTGTAATAATCAAAGGTATTTTTTGCTCACGCAATTGTCGAATCACTTCTGCAGCATGTGCTTTTAAATAACTAATAGGCTTAATTTGTTTTGATAATTTCATAAAACACCTCTTTATATAGTAGATCTAAATATAGTCTAAATTAAGTCTTATGTCAAGGAAGGCCAGCCCCAAATATTATCCGTATCGAAAAGTTTAAGAAAATATGTTATTTTGTTTTACGCATAATTAATTAAACTTTAATGTGATTTTTATGGAACTCAATCAATTCGACTATCTCCAAGCCATGGGAATTACACCCTGGCAATTAAAATCACCTTCCGAAAAAAACGCGCCTTGTTTTAATTGGGATACGTTACGCACAGCGGTTGCACAATGCAAAGCCTGCAATTTACACAAAACCCGTACACAAACGGTTTTTGGTGTTGGAAATCCCCAGGCAAAACTTTTATTAATTGGCGAAGCACCCGGATTTTACGAAGATCAAAAAGGCGAACCTTTTGTCGGGCGCGCAGGACTTTTGTTAAATCAAATGTTACAAGCCATCGGCCTCGAACGAAAAGACGTATTTATCGCAAATATTTTAAAGTGTCGCCCGCCCCATAATCGTGACCCAAATGCATCCGAAGTGGCACAATGCACACCCTTTTTAGAAAAACAAATTGCACTCATTCAACCGAAATTATTATTGGCCCTCGGCCGTATTGCAGCGCATTATTTATTAGATTCCAAATTATCTTTGAATCAAATTCGTGGGAAAATCCACACATTCGGTATGCGACAAACACCTTTGATCGTCACCTATCATCCCGCCTATTTATTACGAACACCGAAAGATAAAGGAAAAGCGTATCAGGATTTACGCTTGGTGATGTCGAAGTTAAACGAATCAGGAGAAATGTGACTATGAAGCCGGAATATGATCTTAAAAAAATGGTATCT
>JABDEF010000029.1 GCA_013287235.1 Gammaproteobacteria bacterium | reverse complement strand
AACTTGTGTTTATTCCAGAGGTTGATTGAAATCGAGATGATCGCTATTCTTCGAGGAAAGAGGGTGTAATTGCATATTTTCCAAAAAAAATACGACTTCATTCCTGTCTCCATGCAACCGTACCCGCTGAACCTTGAGGATTGTAATGCAGTCGGATTTTTTGGGAAATTATGTAATAGCACCCAGGTTTGAGTTATACTGAAAAAAACAAAAAATCGCCACGACAAGACTAAAAAAGCCCAATAGTGAAAATTATCGGGCTTTTCTGCTGCATTTGAAATTTGAATCTAAGAAACGTGAATCTAAGAACTTGTCTTCGAACCACTTATTAAAATCAGGATCATGCGACTTTGGCATTGGATTTGCAGTAGGTGTTTGAATTCTTATTGGAACTGAGAGGCTGGTACCAAAAATTAATGCTTGCTGTCTGGGTAATCCTGCAATACGACTTAACTCGAGCTTATCTGCCCACTCACTAGCTTGGTTAATGATTTTTAGGTCATTTTCGGAAGTTAATCTAAAAACAACCCATGTTCCGCATTGAGAAAGCACAGTTGACGACATTTCCGATGGTCTTTGGGTACTGATAAATAAGCTGAGACCAAATTTTCTACCTTCTTTAGCAAGACGTTCATATGCTAAATTTTGATGTCCACTTTCATCATCTCCAACATATTGTCTTAAATAATGATGAGCCTCTTCTAACACCAATAGTGATGGATATGTATTATTTTGGCCCCGATTGAAAAGTTCGAATGCTAAAAGTTCTAATAATGCACCAAGTATTATGGGCATTAAATCATGAGTAATCTCTCGTAGATTTACAATATGGATATTCCAGTCACTTTTATCATCACCAAATATATCAGAAACAACTTTTTTAGCTTCCTTTTCCCAAGAAGCTGTAGAATCTATAAATGGACCGCCATGTACATCTATTACGTTTTCAAAAAATGGATCATCAATGAAACGCTTAATTCTTGCAATTAAAGGAGAAACGTTAGCATATGTAAAACTATCTCTAATACGGTTTTTGTTCTGATCAATTTTTAATGAATAGCTATCAGCAATCAAGCATGCAAGTGATGACATATGTGGCCACTTATCGGCTTTTTTTACATTTCCATTCCTTAAATTATTTATTGCATCCCAAGCTTTTGAAGCGTCACCCGGTCTGCAATCATCAAATAGCACTGGAGCAGTATCATCCATCAATCCTGATCCATTTTGTTCACTAAAAAATTTAATCTTATTAAGATTATCAATAGCAAATGTGAGCGCAGGCCTTTGAGTTCTTTCACTGGGCATTAATAACCTGGATAAACCATGCCTTCCAAGGGCTATATAAGGGATTTTATAATTTCCCTCTTCATGTCCGCCAATCTTAGTAATTTTAAGACGTTTATGATCCACATTATTAAATGCACTCTCATATTCGCCATTAATATCAAATATGACTATTCTTGGATTGGGAAATTTAATCATTTGCTGCAATACTGATGCGATAAAACAACTTTTTCCTTGTCCTGTTGAACCAAGCACGGCAACATGACGATTTAAAAAATTGGATATATTTATTTTGACAGCTTCAAGTCCTCTTATATTTATGCCAACGTTAACACATTTTTCTATTTCAATATTTGGCTGAATCACAGCAGTTAATTCACTATCATTCAACGGAAATGCCTCTGCTCCAAGAGCAGGCGATGATAATGAATCAGGCGTAAATTCAAGAAGATTATTTATTCTTTTTAAGTGGCCAACAACATTTGTTAAGATCTGCCTTAAGGGTTCAACATCAGATCTATATTTATAACTTGTGTATTTATGCACTTCTTTGGGTTCAACAAATAACAATGAGTTAATGCGAAGAACCAATATTCTGTTTCCACTATCAATACCAAATAGACTATTTATTTCAGTTACGGAAGAAACTCCTTCGCGGTGAGCAGCATGTTGGCCTTTGTAAGTGTCCTTGAGATTTAAAGTTACTTTTGTTCCATCAATAGCAACAACATATCCAAATGGTTCGCGTCCTCTCATATATTGACATCCTTAGCATGAAACATTTCTCTATCTTCTTTTATTAATTTTTTGATTTTGAGTGCATGCTCATCATAAATTACAGGTGGAGGTAAATACTCTACTAATTTTTTAAAGTACGCATGTTCTCCTCCACCTACGATTGTTACTTGTGGAGAAGATATTTTTATTAGTGACTTGATTGTGTTGCTATTTATTTTTTCGAGGTTATTAAAATCAACCTCTGGCAAAAAAACAACTATTTGTAAAGTAGGGTTAAGTAATGCTCTTCTAATAATTAGATTCAAGTGTGCGTCTGAAAATGAATATCCCGAAATAATTAAAGTAGTTTGTGATCTTGATAAAAACTCAGTAAATTTTCTCAGTAATTCACCAACCACAAACCCAACAGTTTGAAAATATTTAGCTGCCGAAGGGAAGACAATTGGTAGTTCAATTTTTTCATTGTTATCTAAAAATGGTTTTATTTCACGCCATAATGTAGATGCCGGATACTCAGTATATTCATCATCAACCATTTTCCAAGCAAGAGAACCATGTAATTTTGCTAAAAATATTCCATAGGTTCCAAATCTAGCCTCCCCCTTTGCAGATAAATTCGAATAGCCTAAATCAAATACATGCGGTGAAAATAACCTATTATGCAATCCGTCAAAGCCGTTAATTACTTTTAATCCCAATGTTTCAGCAGACCATTCAACTGCTAAATCATAATTAGTAGTAAATATCCACGGGCTCGGCTGACCAACTTGTCTCGAACCACATAGGGCTTGTAATAACATTCTATGTGATTTCAATTTCTCGTTCTCTAAGGTAACAAGATGAGGTTCTTGCCACCACTGCGGCTCTAGGATTGCTGCTTTTATTATTGATCTATATATACATGCTTTTTGAATAGATAACACATCTAATTTTTCCTCCAAATTCTGTCTTTTCCATTCTCTTTCAGCTATTTCAATATCATCTAACAATTTTTCAATATTTATATTAGCATCTTCACTATTTACAAAGTTTTGACGTACTAACCATTGATGATTTAATGGGAATTCTTTGCAGAAAGCTTTCCAGACTTCTTCCATGGTTTGGCCACCAGCGCAACGAGATGCTCCAGCCCCCAAAAAAACGCCAACATTTTCTAAACGAATTAAAGATGCGAGATGAGCTTCTAATTCATCTTCATGCAGGTACTTGCTACCTCGAATAATAAAATTTGTCTCATTCATTGTTTTGTCTAAATGATAGTCACATGTTTGACTTATCTGTTTTTCGATTGTAAAAGTTTTATCCTTTAACATTTCCTTTCCCAGTTATCTTACGATTTTATTAATATGCCTATAAATAGTATTTTTTGCATTATACTTTTATTTTAAACCACATTGTGAAGATTCTCCCACTTCGACTGACTTTTTTAAATTCAATCATTTAATTTTTTTGTTTCTTTGATGTTTTTATAAATAAACGGCATTGAAATTTTCGAATGTATTTTATAATTTAATTTAACTTTACCCCATAGTTGCATAATAAATTCAGTTTTTATAAGAAAATCGTTATTAAATTAGGCTAAAACATAATTCGAATATTATTTTTAAAATTCACCAGAAGTGAGTTTTAAAAATAAGATTTAAAATTAAAAATATAAAAAATCATATAAAAAAGCGGTTAACCTTTTGATATAATATTCTTTCGCCAGAAAAAATAAAAAAAGGAAACCGCTTTATGAATATTAGCATAAAATCTATTTTTAGGAAATCAAAAAAAATTCTTCGACCGGAGTTTGAAGATCAAAGATTGACATCCTATGCTGGCTTGATTTTATTTGAAGCTCTCTTCAAATGCATCGGCCTCAAAAACAAATTTTTATCTTGTTTTAAACACCTTGCTATTTCACCTGCGTATAGACATGGAACAATCATGCTTTTGCTCACAATACATCTTATTTTAGGCTATCGTCGCGTGCGTGATATTTCTTATTATCAAGACGATGAGATGGTTAAAAGAGTTCTCGAGTTAAAACAACTACCGAATATTTCAACGATTAGCCGGATAATGAAAACTTGTGATGAAAAATGTGTAAATAACGTGAGAGAATTTTCTAGAAATATTGTATTAGATAGATGCTCTACCGAAAAACTGAATAGAATCACAATTGATTTTGACGGCACTGTTCAAAGTACTCGCCGTTATGCGGAAGGGACTGCGGTTGGTTACAATAAAAAGAGAAAAGGATCTCGCAGTTATTATCCACTACTTTGTACAATTTCCCAAACAGAGCAGGTGCTAGATGTTTATCATAGGCCGGGAAATGTTCATGACTCTAATGGTGCGAAAGAATTTATTGCAAATTGTGTCGATAAAATAAGAATAAAAATGCCTGATGTGATTATTGAATCACGACTAGATAGTGCTTTTTTTAGTGAGGAGATTGTTGATCGATTAAATGAAAATAATATTGAGTTTACAGCATCTGTTCCCTTTGCAAGATTTTCTGAATTAAAAAATATGATTGAAGAACGAAAGAGATGGAGACAACTCAATGGTGACATTTCATTTTTTGAAATTGACTGGAAACCAAAAAGCTGGAGTACGGATTTTCGATTTATTTTTATTCGTAAGATAACAAAATGCCATAATAAAGGTGTTGTGCAGCTTGATTTATTTGAACCATATCATTATGAGTATGAATATCAGGTAATTGTGACAAATAAAAAAATAAGCCCAAAGAAAATTTTAAATTTTCATTGTGGTCGTGGATCACAGGAAGGCATTATTGGCGAGCTAAAATCACATTGTGGATTAGATTACATACCTTTTCGAAGTAAATCTGCAAATCAACTTTATTTGCTATCAGGAATCATGGCGCATAATTTAAGTCGAGAATTACAAATGCGTGCTTATGATAAAGAAAAAAATACAACAGAAAAAAGATCGTCGCTTTGGATTTTTAAAGAATTAAACACGATACGAAAAAATATTATTCAGCGTGCTGGTCGATTAACACGACCACAAGGCAAGTTGAAATTAACGATGAGTGCGAATGAAAAAGTCCAAGGCGAAATTTTACATTTTTATGACATGTTAGCCGTTAATCTCTGACCAATGTTGCATTTTTAATGCAACATTGGGGTCAAATCTAATAACGGCAATCTATTCTAATATCATGATTAATATGATAATTATTGGATGAATGAGTTCTAATGTAACTATCGATAATGTCTTCTTTATCGATAGTAATAGTAAACCTTATCAGACTTTTCAGTTGAATTTGTGGGAAATTGAAAGAGTATTGCACTGGCTGAGAAAAATTTATTTCTCAGCCATTTTATTTTTTTAACCTTGAACTAAAGCTTCTTTTAACGATTTAAGTGGCCTTACCTTAATGACATCTCGCTTTGGCTTAGCAGCAATAGTAATGGTTTCACCTGTCATAGGATTTCTACCTTGACGCTGTTTGGTAGCTGGCTTGGTTTTGCGCACTACTTTGATTGCCATCTCGGGTATAGCGAATTCACCTGATCCTTTTTTAATAATGTGGCATTTTGCAATGTGGCCTGCGGCAGCTAAAACGGTTTTTACTTGATTGACGGTCAATCCTGAATGGCTTGCGATATCTTTTAAAATTTGTGCTTTGGTTTGTTTGTGCGGGATAGCTTTTAATTGCATAGATGATGAATGAGTTTTATTACTTTGCCTGCCTGAAGATTTAGCTTTTTTTTTAACTGCCATGTCATTTTCCTCCATTACGGTTTAAAGTGATTAATTTAGAAATAGGCACAAAAATCTTACCATAAATTCTGATTTGAAGGTACAAAGCATCTCTTTGTTAAATATTCCAAAAAATTATCATGAATTTACTTATCAATCGCATCATTACTAATTACTGACAATTTTTCTTTTAACTCCATTTGACGAAGCTCTTTATAACGATCGCTAACCTGAAATGCTTTGGCATATTCAATCATATCACGTAATTGTTCGTCTTTTTCCTTATCAAATAGCTCGGGACATTTCTTTTTTAATTTCAAAAGTTTTGTCATGTCACCTTGACGTAATGCGTGATGCTTTTCATAGTATAATGAAATCGCATCATTAGCTGGCATTTCATCCAAGAATTTCATTTAAATTAACTCCTTTATTCTTATCAACACCCATTAAAATATTGTTGTAGCAGAACCATAAAATATGGGTTTATTCGATTTTATTAATTAAACTCTCAATTTCATGCAGAGATTGAATGGAAATAATCACCCTACCCTTCCCTTCAGCATTCAGATTTATTTTAACAGCAGTCGAGAGCTTTGTTGAAAGGATATGTTGCCATTTCAAAATTTTTTCATTGTCTCGACTATCTATTGCAGGCACATAACCATTGAACTTCACATTCTGAACTAACTTTTCTACTTCACGAACAGATAGCATTTTTGTGGCAATTTTTTTTGCAATTTCTTTTTGCTTTTCTGATGTAAGCCCTAGCAGTGCCCTAGCGTGACCCATTTCAATTTTTTTAGTTTTCAGCAGTTCTTTCACTTCATCATCAAGTACAAGTAATCGAAGAAGATTCGTAACTGTCGATCGTGACCGACCTACCCTCTCAGCAATTTCTTCATGCGTCAAAAAAAACTCAGAAATAAGACGCTCAAAAGCAAGAGCCTCATCAATTGCATTAAGATCTTCTCTTTGAATATTTTCAATCAACGAAAAGGCGCACGCTGTTTGATCAGGAATATTTCTTATGATCGCTGGTACAGTTTTTAGTTGAGCTATTATTGCAGCACGCCACCGTCGCTCTCCCGCAATTATTTCAAATTTTACATCATCAATGCGTCTAACAATCAGTGGCAAAATAATGCCCTGCGCTTTGATAGAAGCAGCTAATTCTTGAATGCTATCATTATCAATGACAGTTCTTGGCTGATACTTACCAGACACCAATTGAGTAATTGGCAAATGAAATATATTTTCTTTAACAATTTCTCCTGTTTTAGAAGCGACAAGGAGCTCGTCTAAACCCAACAAATTTCTCAATCCCTTCAATTCCAGATTTGACATGTCTCACTCTCCATATCAATAACAGTGTCGATGACTAAATCGACTTAGCACGCAAACGTCTGACTTTAGCACGCTAACGTCTTAGTTTATTACACTTAATAGCACGCTAATGTCTGAGAAACATCACGCAAATGTCTTAGTAAAGCACGCAGACGTCTTAGTTATGCACGCAGATGTCTGAGATAGTCATTTCAATAGTTTGTTTATGTTGATAAATTTGTATTTAAACAATATTAAACTATATTAAACAAAAAAACACGTTGTGTTTTCTTTTTTAAAAATAATATTCAATGTAGAGTTGCATTTTCATTAAATTCAAGATAGATTTAACTTTAAATGTAATTACATGACATTTAATCAAAGGAAATAACATGTTTGAACAAACAATAGCGCCCTATGGAAGTGATGAGCCAGAAAAACTGATGGAAAAATTCTACAATGCTGGGAATGAAATGTTACTCACATTACGAAACTATATTACTAATCCGGATAATAGAAAAAAACCTAGAACATGGGGTGCTATTGAAGCCGCACAAATGGTTGGTGTGTCAAATCCTACATTTCGCAAATTAATCGAAAAACATCCGCAATTACCAGGAATCGTTGAAGAACAAACCTTAAATAATCGATCTATAATAAAATATACTTTGGAAGCTATTAATCAACTAAGAACTATAAATAATACACGTTACATTAGGCCAAATGCTTCTAAATCATTAATAATTGCTGTATCGAATTTAAAAGGTGGTGTTGGAAAAACACAAACAGCGGTTGACTTAGGCAAAAAAATAGCAATCGAGGGACTTAAAGCGCTTTTACTAGATTTTGATGCTCAAGGAACAGCCACATTAATTAGTTCTGGTCTTATTCCGGACTTGGAATTGCGATATGAAGATACTATAACAAACATTTTAGTATCTCATCCTGAAAATATCGGAGATATCATTTTAAAAACACATTTTGATGGTTTTGATATTATTCCTGCAAATCTTGCAATTCAAGATTGTGATCTATTGCTTCCGAATTCTAAAGATAATAACGAAGATACCATCGGAAGTCCCTATTTTCGTCTCAAAAAAGCATTATCAACTATTAAAGATAATTATGACGTTATTCTAATTGATTGTGGACCAAACCTCGGAATGTTGACTTTAAATGCCATCATAGCTTGTGATGGTATGATTATACCGATTCCTCCCAGCATGAATGATTATTCCAGTTTTATTATGTACACAGCGACTTTAAAAAACCTCTTTAATAATTTGTCTAATAAAAAGCTTGAATATCTTAGAATAGTTATTTCAAAACATAATGGAAGTAATGAATCTATGCAAATGGAAAACATGATGAGAGAACAATTCGGCAGATATATCTTATCTAATCACATGTGTGAAACAGTAGAAGTATCAAAAGCAGCAAATGAAATTGGTACCATATACGATGTTTCAAAACCACGCGGCAGTAGAGATGCCTATCGTCGTGCTATTCAGCATCTCGATGATGTTAATCTTGAAATTATCAATCATTTTAAGGAAATTTGGGCTAGACAATCACAGAGAACAACACAATCTAATTTGGAGGAAACAGTAAATGGATAATAGCAAAAGAAATGTGCATAATTCTGGTCCATTAGGAATGTTAGTCAAAACTGGGCAAATTAAAAAAATTGATTCAACTGAGGAATCAACCCATGTCAATTTTCAGCATGTCGGTTTAGAGGGGATGAAGTCACCAGGATCTTATTTTAAGACACAATCAGGCATTTCATTTAATGAAAATGATTTAGTTTTTCTAGATGCTAAAGAATGCGAACCTTGGGAATATGCGAATCGCTCTGAGGATGAAATGGGAGATATAGATGAACTCATTAATTCAATACGTGAAAACAGTCAACTACAACCTGCTCTCGTTCGTTCTCATCCTTCACCGCATGATGGAATAAAATATCAGATTATTTTTGGACGAAGAAGACATTTGGCATGTCTTAAGCTTGGTTTAAAGTTATTAGTTATAAAAAAAGATAGCTTATCTCTTCAAGAAGCCATCGCTTGTCAAGATGCAGAAAATAAGTATCGGAAAGATATAAGTAATTATTCGAATGCTTTACTTTATAAAAAATTGCTCATTACTAAAGCATTTAAGACAGAAAAAGAATTAGCGGAAAAACTTAGAATTTCCCCTTCTTCTCTTAATGAATTAATGACCTATACTAAACTCCCTCAAGAGATTATTAGAAATATATCAAATATTCATACACTATCAGTTTATATGGCAGCTAAAATTGTTAGATTACTTGCTGAAGACAAGAGTTTGTTGAATAAAATAATTGAAATTTCACCTGAAATTGGTAAAACCATCAATACTCCCTCAAAATTAGAATCCATATTGAAAAAAAATAAAGAATCGAAAGTAGATGTTACACGTAGAACAAAGATTGTATACGATGAAAATGATAATAAAATATTTACGTTTAAAATTGATCATAAGGGGGCGCCATCAATAGTTTTTCATAAGGAACTAATAGACGTTTTAGACTTTGATGTTTTATGTGATCAACTAAAGAGCACTGTTGAATCACTTTCTAAATTCGGACGTCCGAATTTAATGAAAAAAATTACTGAACAATACTAAATAATTCGGACGTCCGAATTATTTTAAATTAGAACAGACAGGAGTCTGTTATGACTTTAATCGAACAAAAAAATGATATAAAAACGATTTTAAAAAAGCATGTAAATACTATACATTGCTCAAATAATCTGACACTTGTTCAAAGAAAGTTATTCAATGCATTATTGTTAAATGCATATCATGAAATGCCAGAAAAATTACAATACACAATTTCAATTAAAAAATTATGTAGTTTAATTGGATATGATAGTAGAGATTATAAAAAATTAAGAAAATCCATCATGGATTTGATTACAACAGCCATTGAATGGAATGTTATTGAATACAATTATGGAGATCAAGAGGCAAAATGGAGAGCTAGTGCAGTTGTTTCAGCTGCAAAAATTGAAAATGGCATTTGTACTTATGAATTTAGCTCTATAATGAGAGAGTTATTATACCATCCAGAAATTTATGGAAAAATCGACATTAATATTATGACTTCATTTAATTCTAGCTATGGATTAGCTTTATATGAGAACTGTATTCGTTTCCAAAACATCTCTAGTACCCCATGGCTACCAATTAATACTTTTAGAAAACTAATGGGTATTTCTGAAAATCGTTATAAAAATTTTTGCGACTTAAAAAAACGTGTTCTCGATATTGCAGTAAAAGAGGTTAATTTATATTCTCCTATTAAAGTGATCCCTGAGCTACAGCGTGTGAATAAAAAGGTTATAAATATCAAATTCAAATTGTTTTCAAATGAAGTCTCATCGGATATGAATAATATAATAGAAAACGTAGATTCTGAATTGATAAATGAATTAAAAAGAGATTTTAGTCTTTCTGATAAAGCAGCATCAGATTTTATGTCACAATATGAACCAGAGTATATAAGAAATAAGATTCAATTAATTAAAGTATCAGAAAGTTTTAGGTCAGGAAAAATTAAAAAAATTGCTGCTTATTTGACCGATGCGTTGAGACGTGACTATAAGCCAAGTAAATCTAGCAAAATCTTGTTAAAAGAAATGCAAAATCAGGAAGAAGTAAAAATTAAAGAAAAAAAAGCAAAAGAAGATGCTCAGGAAAGGAAGTTAAAAAAACAGAAAAAGCAAATGATCGAAGATTATTTAAATAGTTTAAGTGAAGATGAAAAAATTCGAACACATGCTATTTTTGAAAGAAATTTAATGACCTCTAACGATAGTTATATTATTAAATCATATAAGAAGTTTGGTATGAAGAGTAAATCAGTGCAAGCACTTTTTAACTGCTATCTTATTGATATTATTAATAAATTTAAAAACAAAAGATTTCAAGACGTTTGCGTGCAAGGCAACTAACCCAGACGTTTGCGTGCTATAAATTATAAGTTACATCTATCTTTTCATTAAATGTTGTATAGTTTTTCATTGTTTGGATTCATATGTGCGGTAAATATTGAATAAATTTGAGAAAAATTTATTGACTGCGTATCATATATTAATTTTTTTATTGCTGGGGATTGTGAAGGAATGCATACAAAAATCGATGGAATTTCCCTGTCATACAAGTAAATAAATTATCAAAGTTTTTAAAAAAACAGGAAATAAAAATGGATAGCCATTTATTATACCAACAAGCAGAACGTTTTTTACCTTGGAATCTTCATAACAGTGTATTAAATAGCGCGATCTTTCCTTTTTGGTCAGATGAAGCTCTTTACTATTTTCAGCAGACTACAACAGAGAAATTACTGATCAGAATAGATCTTGAGAAAGGAAAAAAGGAAATAATTCTCAATTATAAAGAAATATTAGAGGCACTGTCTTCACAGCTTAATGATGAGACAAATTTTAAACAAATTAATTTGTCTGATTTTGTAATAAAAGAAAAACCAGAGCAGTTGCTTTGTTTTATTCATAAAAATCATTGGTGGCATTACGATTTTAAAAATCATTCCTGCAAACAAGCCGATGAAATTATTTGTGGTCATTTGAATTCACCAGATAAAGATTGGGCATTATGGATAAAAGACCACAATCTTATTTTGACAGACCGAAGTAAAAAACAAGATTTCCAAATAACGACAGACGGGGAGTTATATTACGATTATGCTTCATCCCCAGAAACCAATACCCATGCTATCACAGAACGTCTACTAGGTATCGTTCCTACGCCTGTCGCGATATGGTCATCCGATTCTCAAAAAATCATTACGCATAAACTAGATCAACGGAAAGTCAATGAACTATTTATTCTTCAAAACGCACCTAACGGCACTCATCGACCAAAGATACATAGTTATCGCATGTCTTTTTCGGGGGATGATAACTTACCCCTAGAAGAATTGATGATTATTGATATTTCAACAAAATCAATACTTCTTATAAAAACAGATCCTTTATTGTCCCCCTATTTAACACCCATTGAATTTAAATGGGTCTGGTGGAGTCATGATAGTAAAAAAATCTATTTTATTAGGGAGACTCGTGCAGCAAAAGAAATCATGCTGTGTGTGGCGAATGCCGAAACAGGTGAAACCAGAGTATTGATGACGGAGAAATCCGAAGACACCTATGTTGAACCAAGCCCACATGCGACCTGGTTACCTCAGATCGTTATTTTAGAAGATAGCCAAGAAGTTGTTTGGTTATCCGAACGCAGTGGTCATGCGCATTTATACTTGTTTAATGATGAGGGCATTCTTAAGAATGCTATTACAGAAGGAGAGTGGTGTGTAAGAGAAGTCCATTTTTATGATGACAAGTCAAAGTGGTTGTATTTTACTGCTTGCGGATATGATAAAAGGGATCCGTTGCAAAAAAGGGTCGTAAAACCAACTATACTTTAGTAAGGTTTGTAGCATAGGTGCGGTTATGAAAAACCAATTTAAGGGTCGCCATTTCACTTCTGAAATTATTTTATTTTGCTTGCGCTGGTATCTTCAATCTCCTCTTTCTTATCAACAAGTTGCTGACTTGGTAACGGAGCGTGGTTTTGCAGTCAACAAATCAACCGTCTGGCGATGGGTGCAGCACTATGCGCCAAAACTGCGGTATAAACTGACAAAATATTTAAAAAGTAGTACCACAGTCCATCATTATGATGAGACTTATATTAAAATTCGAGGCAAACTGCGCTATCTTTACAGAGCCATTGATTCAAATGGTAATACACTTGATTTTATTCTTTCTGTTAAGAAAGATAAATCATCAGCAATTCAATTTCTTAAAAGAGTTTTATCACAAGATCATGTTGCGAGACCTGGTACCATTGTTACAGATAAAAATCCGAGTTATTCAGCCGCAATCAAATTTCTCAAGGCAGCTAAAATGTTGAAATCAAATCTTCGTCATGTTAAATATAAGCGGAAAAATAATATTCTTGAAGCAGATCATCGTTTTGTTAAGCGACGAATAAGATACAGTCTCTGGTTTCAAGAATTTCATTGTGCTCAGCGAACGATCGCTGGCTATGAATCAATGCATATGATTCGCAAAGGACAAGTGCGCTATGTTGGAAAAAATGATCCGATTTCACAGAAGAGGTTTGTCCAAAATATATTTGGAGCTGCTGCTTAGATAATTTCAGAAAATTTAAACTTAACCAAAACTAAATTTGCAACGGAACCCTTTTTCAATTGGATTTTCTAACATGGGAGAATTTTTGTTCGTGTCAAAAAAATCTTCGCGCGCGTTGATTGATTGATTTATATCTCTGTTGTTTATCTCTGTTATAGGTGCGGCATTTTTTCCGCACGGTGAAGCATTTTTGCCGTTTGCATGCGGAAATATTTCCGTATCGGAAAGGCATTTTTGCTTTGTCGATGCGGAAATTTTTCCGCATCTGGATTCTCGGGCCTTCAGCCAGTTATTGTAAACGTCTGGGTAAAATCGAAAGTACTTAGTTTTGTCATAATGATAACGAGGATTAGGATTTCGATGCGTGGTGACAACGCTTTTTGATTCAAGAAACTTGATAGACTCAGAAATCGTTTTTGTACTATAAAGATTCAAAATGCCATCAGAAATTTCTAGCAGTGAGTGATATTGATAGATGTCTTCACTTAAATTTCGTGAATCTCCATGTACTTCAGCGATGTCGTTCGACTTTTTATTGTATGCATCGGAATCTAGTTTCCAGTTATGCCAATATTCCAAAAAAGACATCACCGCAGCAGCACATTGATTCCCTTCGCAGAATTCGACCTGCGATTTGCGGATAATGACTAAGGGTTCACGTTCGGGGTGAGAGATGCAGGAGGTTTTCATTTTTTATCCTCCTGGTCAAAAATTTCCTTATTGCTAGATAACGCCATAAAAACTCCAAATCAAATATTGGCGTTCCCATAACAATCAGGTAAACTCTTGTTTGGGAACGTTTACATTCCAGTGAACCATCCTAGAGCCAGTTGGACCGCGAATCCGAACTGGCTCACTATAACTTATAACCAAATTGGTTTATTATTAGATCGTTTTGGTTTATTGTCAACACTCTTTAAAATTAATTTTGTATCTATGAATAAAGAAGACCCACAATTAAAAATACGCCTCCCAAAAAAACTTAAAGAGGACATTGTATCTTTTGCTAAGACAAACAAACGTAGTCTCAACGCTGAGATTGTCGATTTATTAGAAAAAGCATTGAACTTAAATGATAATAGCGGCATTCCAAGTAATGCTACCATCAATAAGATTATTTCCCTGGTTGCCAGCCGAACAAGCAAAATAGTAGAAAGAGAATTGGCATTAGATACTCTTTCTGCGGACGAAAAAGCATTCCTGGTTAAACTTGATAAACTTCCCAAATCAAAACGTGATAGCATCATAGAAACTTTTATATCCATTTTAAAATTAATATAAATTTATTCCTTCGTTCGTTTTTCTGACCCTTTTCCACTAAATAAATAATGGAATTCTATTATATTTAAGCTATAATCGTTCACCAAACTGTACGTTCAATTAAATGAACTATCGAAGATTACATATAATTTTAAATCTTTGCAAGGAATAATTGTGACAATCTCAGATAAGCTTACTATTTCACTCCATACAGTGTTAAAAGATCTCATTGAACAAAAGTCAAAAAGAGATAATGTAGAGTTTACCGCATACCAATTAGCTAGACTGTTAGATATGCCGCGCTCACTAATAACAAGCCTTACACACAGAGATGAATCAAAGAGAGTCACAAATCCAAGAATAAGTACTTTATTAAAAATTGTTGATTTTTTTCGAGCTGATGGATTCGATATTACAATTGAAGACCTTCTAGGACTACAATCAAAATCCATTGATATAAAACAAGAAATGGCTATTACTAATCAATCAACAGCTACCTTGACGATCTACTCATTAACAAATAAATACCTAGGAGAAATAGATTTAAATATATCTTCTTCATCGAAAAATATTTTTGCCTTATATTCTGACAAAGAAATACTTCCTTTTTTCAAAGCTGGATCCATTTTTGTTATTGACAAAGACTCGTTGCCTGAAAATGGGAATTTGGTTGCCGTTATTTTAAACAACTCAGATAGAATTGATATAAAAAAATATTTTTTTTCTAAGAGTAAAATTTGTTTACAATCGCTCGATGAAGAACAAAAAGATATTGTGATTATGCCAACAATGCAATGCAAGATTATCGGAGTTATTATACACGTTAACGCAAAAACTTAATACGGAAATGCACTAATGAAAAAATATTTAAAAATTATTGATGATTTTTTTTGTAAGTATCTTGCTCTAAGTAAACAAGATGTCACTCCTTCATTATTAAAAGTTCACGGAAATAAGATAACTGTGATTAGTACTGAATCCTTCAAGCGACATTCTTATTCAAAAAGTGTCAATGAATTCATTACTAATAAAATTGATGAGTTAGACGAAAACAACAAAAAGAAATTTGGCTCTGCTATCGGTAAAGTAATAGCAAAAAACCTCACTATTTCTTTTGAAAATATTTCAATAAAGAAGGGTCATTTACATGATTAGTAAT
>JABDEF010000028.1 GCA_013287235.1 Gammaproteobacteria bacterium | reverse complement strand
GTGGTCCTTTAATTTCCCAAGGATTTACTGATGAAACATACACCATTTTAGGTTCAACTTCTAAGATACCATCCCAATCTCTCCAGATCACTGTTAAAGAACCATTTACATGTTGATCCTTAATATCACGAGTTTGATGCTTTTCTAATTTTATAGATCGCATAGTATCATTTTTCATTCTCTAAAGATCAATCTCCGTCATAATAAAAATATCTAGTGTTTTTTAGGCAGAAAAAATATGAATTATAGCGAAGATCATTCAGGAAATTTGAGGATAGTATTAAATATAAAAAATGTTAATTTCTTCTTGTGTTAGTAGTTTTATCATATAATGATTTTTTGGTGAATAAATGAAATTTTTAGTAACTGGCGGATTAGGATTTATTGGTAGTAATTTTATTTTACATGTACTTGAAAAGTATCCAAAATTCAAAATAGTAAATATAGATGCTCAACTTATTGGTTCTAATAAACAAAATCTCAATTACCTTGAAAATAATAAAAATTACAAATACATAAAAGGTAACATAACTAACCAAAAATTAATTGGGCATCTTGTATCAAACGCAGATGTTATCATTAATTTTGCAGCAGAATCACATGTAGACAGAAGTATTTCTAATCCTAAACCGTTCATAGATTCCAATATTTTAGGAGTTTACACCATACTTGAAGCTATAAGAAAATACAAAAAGAAATTCATACAAATATCAACAGATGAGGTTTTTGGTAGTCTAAAATCAGAAAGTGCTAACGAAAGATACCCATTTGATCCATCTAGTCCGTATGCAGCTACAAAAGCATCTGCAGAGGTACTTGTTCAATCATATATTACAACATATGGTTGCGATGCCATAATAACTAGATGTACGAACAATTATGGGCCAAGACAATCTCCTGAAAAGCTTATACCTAAAACCATTTTTTTAGCAGAGAGTAATAAGAAAATACCGATTTACGGAAGTGGTAAAAATATCAGAGATTGGATCTTTGTCTTAGATCATTGTGATGCAATTCTAAGGATTTTTTTCAAAGGAAAATGGGGAGAATCATATAACATTTCTAGTGCAAATGAAATAAATAATTTTACTATAGTAAGAAAAATTCTGGACATAATGGGAAAGCCAAAAGATCTTATTCATTTTACAACAGATAGACCTGGACATGATTTTCGTTACAGTTTGAACTCCTCAAAGATTTCTAGAGAATTACATTGGAAACCTTCCTATAATTTTGAGAAAGGATTAGAACATACGATAAACTGGTATCTTAAAAATAAAAAGTGGTGGAAAAATACGTGCAAAGACAAGTGGAAATGAAAGTAGGACAATTTATGATATTCAATTCTAGATTATTTCATAGATCAGGATCTAATACAAGTAATCATATTCGATATTCGTTCATAGGTATGTATCATAATACAGATAATGAAAATTTTGTACCTCCAGAAATAAATTATAAATTTAGAGGTAAAAACAGTATTGAATATTATCATGAAATTTTTGGCTAGAGAATTGAAATAGTTAAACATTAAATTTCTTCAAATGTTGTAAATCAACAATAGTTTTCCAAATAGACTTTATTAAATACACCTTGATAAAATAAGAGTCATGACTATGCAATTAAAAAAATATTTTTTAATTTTATCCAATTCAAATATTACATTTAAAAATCATTACAAAGAATTAATGGAATTTCAAATTAATCGAATTAATCATTTTTATCCTAGATCATGTTGGATTTTCGATCCTGATAGACTAGCAGAAAACACAATACAATATGAACAGATTTTTTCTTCACCAGAAGAATTAAAAAAATGGTGTGGTGAAATAGATAAGAATACTCTACTTTTCATTATTGATTCAATCAATCCATTTATTGATATGGAATTAATTGAGCATCTTACCATACAATTTACAAAGAAAAAAGAAACACTTGGCGTATATGGAGCAATTCCTGGAACTACTCCAAACCTTATGACATCTAGTAATTTGTTATTTGAACATTTTTCTAATTTAGACAGTTTTTTCAAAAATTCACATGTAAGTATTAAAAAAACATATTGGGATACACAAAGGAAACACAATATACAATTTGACCTTAATAGAGGATTAAGAATTAAGATTTTTTTGAAATTGATTAAAGAAATCGAATCACTCTACAAACTTAGTTTGGATGATTTTGTAAAGGTTTTAAATGATGATAAAATTTACAATTTGATTTTAGATTATGCTGTAGAAAATTTGAATACAAAAGAAGTCATTTCATGTCCTTATTGTAAATCTGTAGAACTAAAACCACTTTATCTTTCTACTAATCAGACCATGATTGGATTTTTATCTAATTCAAAACCACTTTACTACGAATGTATGAATTGTTCCTTGGTAGTGCTTAAAAGACAATGCGATATTGCCGATGTGAAATCATTGTATGATGAATATGAAAGACCTAAAGTAAATGAAGAGGAAATAATTGAAAGCTATCTAAAAAATCACGGTACATCACATTATGTTGAAAAAATAAAAGGTCTTGAATTGATTGAACCCTTGTTACCTAGTAACGCCTCCATGGCAGATTTGGGCGGGGGTTTTGGAGAATTTGCATGTATTGCAAAACACAGAAACCCAAAATGGGATATTCAATGTGTAGATTTTAATTTAGATCACGTACAAAAACTACTTTCAAAATATGGAGTAAAGACAATAAACGCAAATTTCTTTGAGAATAATTTTGGTAACAATTATGATGTAATCACATCATTACACGTAATTGAACACATACCTTTTGATGGATTGCTAGGATTTTTTAAAAATATTCACAGATCCTTGAAAGATGATGGGTTTTTCTTATTATCAACCCCTGATTACGATTCCCCTTTAGGCAAATTCTTTGATTATCATTTAATGTATCCTCCACATCATCAAACAATTTTATCTAGTTCATGGATTGAAAAATTTGTTAATGACAATGGATTATTTCATAAAATTAGACAAGAATCAGCATGTGTAATTTTAGAGAGATTCGATCCGTGGTTTTCATATTACAAGAATACCTCACCTAATGATGAGTTAAGAAGTACTGTTGAGATTTTTGAAATGATACAAAATAATACTAAGCTCTTTAAGGATTTTGAAGAGAGTGTTTCTTCTAACAAAATGGGTTCTGAGACGATCCTATTGTTACAAAAACAATAGAAAATTTTTCATCAAAAAATGAATATATGGTAGCATAACATATACGAAATGTAAACATGAAATATTGTAAAAAATGTCTAATGCCAGATACAAGACCTGGAATATCTTTTGTTGATGATGTTTGTATTGCATGTATTCATTATGAAAAACAAAAAACAACTGATTGGGCTCAAAGAAGAAAAGATCTTGAAAAAATATGTGACCAACATAGAGGAAAGAATAGAAATGGCTATGATTGTGCCATAGCAGTTTCTGGTGGCAAAGATTCTCATTTCCAAGTGTATTACATGAAAGAAGTAATGAAAATGAACCCTGTACTTTTAACAGCTGGAAATATAGATTGGACAGAAACTGGTAGAAAAAATATCGATAATCTTTCAGATACATTTGGTTGTGACATAATTGGATTTCAACCTAATAGACATGTAGCAAGAATAATGGCAAAGAAATCTTTTATCGAAATTGGTTCACCTAATTGGTACATAGACGCTTTGATGTACACATATCCATTCAAAATGGCCAAAAATTTAGGTATTAAATTACTTGTATATGGTGAAGATGTAAATTATATTTATGGCGGAAAATATGATAAAGAGAAACCTTCAGCTATGCTACAACCACAAAATGATGTAGTAAAACCAATTTGGGACAAGTGGTTTGAAGATGGAGAATTAGCAGAAAAAGACATGGATTCAGTCAAACAACCAAGTATTGAAGAATTAGAGAAATTTGGATTAGAGCCAATTTATTTGAGTTATTTTGTACCTTGGAATTCACACCATAATTATGAAGTCGCCTCACGTTGGGGATTCAGTCACCTTGGTCACGAATATGTAAGAGAGGGCACCATAGAACACTATAACCAAATTGATTCTCTAGGTTATTTACTTGGACAGCATCTAAAATATCTAAAATACGCTCACTCTGCTGCTACTGAAATGGCTTCTCGCTGGATAAGGTATGGACTAAAGACTCGTGAAGAAATGATTCCTTTTGTAAAAGAATATGATAAAAAATTGGATCAGGGAATTGTTGAGAAATTTTGTGAGTTTACTAAGATGCCAATAAGAGAATTTTGGCAAATAATGGACAAATGGTATAATCGTGAATTTTTTGCACAAGATAAAGATGGTGTTTGGCATGAAAAATTCGAAGTGGGAAAAGGATTAGTCAAGTAGTTTAACTTTAATTTTTGTTCTAACTAAAACAATCTGGAAAAATTAGAATCTTTTAAAAGAATTATTTCTTTTCGATCAGTTTTATAAGAGAATTGCAGAGTCTTTCCGAAGCATGCCCATCAGGTTTGTATGTGTATTCACGAAAGAATTCATCAGCTTCATTATTTAAAGCAGGATTTGAAGAAATTATTTTTTGTATAACATCAACAATTGTGGATGGGTCTTTACATTCTAATGCTAATTTTTTTTCAACATAAGTGTCCTTTTCATCATCATAAATATTACATATTATTATAGGTTTTTTGAAAATTAACGCATATGAGATAGCTGACGTAAAAGATGAAAATGATATTACAACATCGGCATCTAAAAGAAAATCCAACACATCCCCTTTCTGATAGATAGGAATTGATGGATCTATTGCATGTATGATAGATTCATACTGAGAAAATTGAGCTATAGACGGATGGATTTTAATGGTTAAAAAAATTTTATTTTTATGTTTAGAGATGTTTAAAATAATTTGTTTTATTAGGTTTTCTTGTTGATTTTTTGTCCATATACCATGCTCCCATAATGGAGCTGGAACAAACAATACATTTATCTTGTTATCAGTTTTTGAAGTTTGTTTTCTTTCTTGCATCTTTTTTATTACTGCATCAAACATCGGATTACCAGTAACAACGAGTTTCGTTCTATCATATCCTGCAGCAGTCAATGGTTCAATTATGTCTTCACCTTCTAACCAGTGAAGCGAGTTTTCAAACATAGAAAAATACTGTTCTTTAGTTTGTTTTGAATAAATTTTTAACATTGTAAAGAAATTTTTAAGTAATTGTATATTACTTGTTTTTAATGATTTCTGGGTTTTTAATAAAAAGAGATATTTGTATAAGAAGAATCTTCCTCTACTCATGATTTTTTTATTAGTTTCAGTTGGAACATTACTTTCAAAAAATCTAGTGAAATATGAAATATTAAGTTTTAATCTACTAATATGTAATTTTGGAACACTAAAAAAAAAGCTAACTACTGGAATGTTAAGATATTTACCTGCCAATGATAATGCATAATCAATTATCGGATATCCTGATTCTGCAAAAATTACATCTGGTTTTGCTATTTTTAAAACCTCAACTGCGTTTTCATAATCATGAATATCTAATATTGTATTACTTTGATCAGCTTTTATTGGTAAATTTAATTTTTCTGGCATATAGATCAACCAAATCATATGAACATCTGCCTTAGTTTTAAGAACAGGTAAGATACTTTCAAAAAACAATGTCATCATAGATTTGGTATCAGGGAGAGTATGAAGACTAGTTAGAATTCGGAGTGAGGTCATAAAATCATTCTAGGATCATGTTATAAAAACATATTAAAATTTAATATTGTTAAAAATTTCAAAAATTTTCATTAAAATATTAAAAGAGATATCTTTAACAATTCCATAAGATCAGTAATTATGAAGATCTCGTGCAAAAAAACATAGCGATACAAAAATGTAAGAAAATTAAACTTATCATAACTAATGTGGACGGCGTACTTACAAATGATGGTCATGGAGTCCTCAGAGAAGTTGCAGATTTGATACTTTCAATACAGTTTGGAATTCATGATAAACAGTAGACGTCACACCTATTATGATGGTGACAAAGATAAGGATAGAATTATTTCTGAATTTAAAAAACCACTATATTTAAAGTATGAAATGGATAAATTTTTAGAAAAAATAATAACACCATACATCAAATCTAAAAATCTCCATATATTAGATGCCTGTTGTGGAATTGGTCAGATATCATATTACCTTAGCGAAATAAGTCCAGAATCGCAATTTTTTGGAGTGGATCAAACATCATACCTTATTGATGAAGCAAAAAAATTATGTGGTGATAAAAAAAATATCAATGTAGAGGTTGGAGATGTATATGATCTTACATCTAAATTTCAAAAAAAATTTGACATATCTATAAGCTGGAAAACAATTTCATGGCTGCCATATTATGATCAAATGATCAAATCATTGATGGAAATGACTAAGAAGCATATTTTCCTTAGTGCTTTGTTTTATGATGGAGATATTGATTTTGAAATTAAAGTTAGAGAATACAAAACAGAAATTGGTAAAGAGAGATTCAATTATTATTATAATGTGTACAGTTTTCCTAGGTTTGAAAAATTTGTGTGTGATTTGGGAGTCAAAAATATAGAATCGTATGACTTTGACATAAACATAGACATTCCAAAACCTCCAATAGATCACATGTCAACATATACTGTAAAATTAGAAAACAGAAAAAGATTGCAAATTAGTGGGAATATAATACAGTCATGGAAAATCATACGTATAGACCTATAAGCGACATATAATATTTCATGAAATAGAATGTTTGTTAAATTACAAACTAAAAGCAAGATACCGTTATAATTTTGAATTATTTGTCATGAAACGGATCATTCTTATTTATAATAATTAATATCATGTTCAACCATAATTTTGACTAATTCTTTAAAACTTAGTTTTGGTTTCCATCCTAATTCTTTCTTCGCTTTAGATGCATCACCTATTAATTCTTCAATATCGGCAGGTCTCTTGATTGATTCATCGATCTCAACAAAATTATGCCAATCTCCCAATCCGCTATATTCAGCTGCCAAAGTAAGAAATTCTTCTAATGAATGTGATTCTCCAGTTGCAATTACATAATCATCTGGTATAGATTTTTGTAGCATTAACCACATTGCCTCCACATAATCGCCTGCAAATCCCCAATCTCGTTTTACATGGATATTTCCTAAACGAAGTTTATGTGTTTTTTTAAATTTTATTGCAGCGAATGTACTAGATATTTTTCTTGTTACAAATTCTAATCCGCGCAGTGGCGATTCATGGTTAAAAAGAATTCCACAACATGCAAAAATATTGTATGCGTCACGATAATTAACAGTCATATGATGCGCAAAAACCTTAGCCGCTCCATATGGACTTCTTGGTTTAAAGGGTGAACTTTCATTTTTTATCCCAGGATAATTACCATACATCTCACTAGTTGAAGCTTGATAAAATCTAGCATGGGGAGCATATTCTTTTATTGCTTCAAGAACTCGTATTACTCCAATACCTGTAACATCTGCAGTAAGAATTGGTTGTTGAAACGAGGCAGTAACAAACGATTGAGCTGCTAAATTGTAAACTTCGTCAGGTTGAGATTGTTTAATTGCCTGCTGAATAGAGATTTGATCTGTAAGATCAGCTTTAATGGTGGTTATTTGTTCAAATATATTCATCTCATCTAATCTTTCAAATAATTTGTGGCTAGTCCTTCTAAAAGTACCATAAACATTGTATTTTTTCTTCAAAAGAAAATCAACTAAATAGGAACCATCTTGTCCTGTAACTCCAAAAATTAATGCATTTTTCATCCTACAACCAATCCATTTTCAATCACCTTATCTAAAAACTCTTTAAAACCTGCTCCACCATGTTCATGTCCTTTCCATACTTCTATTGCAAAGCTAGTGTTTTTGTATTTATTTAAGATCGGTATTATTTTTTCGAATGGTAAATCACCTTCGCCAAATTGTAATCCCTCACCATCAATTCCTCCAGCATCAGACAAATGATAATGATCTACGTAGTTTTCTATTTTTTGTAGTTCGTCCACTAATGATAATTTTTTTGTGTTACAATAAAGTTGAGAATGACATAAGTCAAAACATACGCGTAGTCCTGTTTCTTTGCAGTAATTTACCATTTCTGAGGCATCAAGAAATACATTACTATTCCATCTGCCACCAAAAAACCAAGCGTAAGGAGGCATGTTTTCTAAAAGAAAGTTCATATTTTTTAGATCTAGTTGTTTTACTGCATCTACTAGCTTATCTTTCATTTTTTGTATCATTGAGGGATTTAGTTCATTTAATGAATAACCCCCAGGATGAATTATTATTGTAGGTTTACCTTTAAAGTGTTCATTAAAAGAAATTGTTTTATCTATGGCTTTTTGGATAAGTTCCAGTGTTTTTTCTTGGGAGTGAATTTGGTTGGTTTCTTCTAAACTCACAATGTCCAACAATTTTCTGTCAAAATATTCATAACAATGCACTATTAATTGCTGGTCAAAATTTCTATCTACATTCAGGTTTAAGTCACTATCAGAAAAATGAAATTCAAGTGTTTTAGGATTAAATTTTAACATATCATCTAGATCATGTTTTCTTACTTTCATACCTAGAATCATTTTAGATCTACTGGTAACAGATACTGCCCCTTTTTTATATTTCTGGTTGATTTTTTTCCAAGTATATCATAATAATACTGTGGCGATAATCCTTTTGCTGGCCCTTTGATTTCCATATTTTGTTCTGAAAAAACATCTCCCTCATTGATATCGAGTGAACAAATGATACTTTTTCCAAGTACCTCACGTTGCAAAATTTCTCCTCTAGTCATTTTTTTTATCGATTCTCCCTTTGCCTTTTCGGATTCTCGAATATATTTTACAAGATTTTTAAATTCGTCAGGTTCCAATGATGCCGCCTGATCTATTCCTTCCATGGTTTTATCCAAGGTTATATGGCGTTCAATCAATACAGATTCCATGTTTGCTGCAGTTAGAGATGGAATTATTCCTGGTTCATGTCCACTATAGCCAATCGGTACATCAAATTTTGTTCTTAAAAGTGGGATTAGATTGAGATTAAGTAATTCAACTGGAGAGGGGTAAGTACTATTACAATGTAACAAAATAAATGGTATGTTCTCTTTTTTTACAAAGTTAACTGTTTTTTCAATTTCCTCAAGTGTTGACATCCCAGTAGAAATAATTAGTGGTTTTTTTGTTTTGGCAACATAATGTATTAATGGTAAATTTGTCATATCAGCTGAAGCAATCTTATAAGCTGAAACATTAAATTTTTCAAGAAAATCCACGCTTGGTGTATCCCAAGGAGTACACAAGAAAGGAATTTCTTTCTTTTTACAATATTCAATTATTTCTTTATATTCTGATTCATTAAATTCAACTTCCTTTAAAACGTCGATTAATATCTCAAGTCCTTGACTATCTAAATTTGGATTTTGTAAAACATCATTTTTATAAATATTTTCTAAAGATCTTTTCTGGAATTTTACTGCGTTAGCACCAGCTTCTACTGCAACATCAATAAGTTTTTTTGCCAAAGGTACTTGACCATTATGATTTATTCCAATTTCTGCAATTATATAACATGGTTCTCCAATACCCACTAACATATTTCCAATTCTAATTTTGTTTTTGTAACTATGTTCCAATTCTTAATCACTACAGAAGGACTTGCTTTTGTTTGTTTTCCATTTCATCATAGATTATGCAACTATTCTCTTTTTTTATAATTGTTTTATTTGATAGTCATCCATGTAATATTTAAAATAAAGATATGTCAATTTTACCATATAGAATAACCTCCGTCTACAACAAATGCCGCACCTGTAACATAACTAGATTTTTTGCTGCACAGATAGTCAATCAAATCATTCAATTCATTCTTTCTCATCATACGTGATATGGGAGTCGATTTCGAGTATGTTTTAACAAATTTACTGCTTTGATTTAGAAAAATTCCACCTGGTACAAGACAATTTACTCGTATGTTTGGTGCAAAATGAACAGCTAGATATTTTGTGAGATGTATTACGCCTGCTTTAGATACACAATACCCTATATCCTTGTGTGAACCCTCATACAAATCAGGTCTTGAGGAAACTATTCCCAAATATGATGAAAAATTGACAATTGCTCCTGTTTTATTATTTCTTGCAAATTCTCTACAAACTGAAAATAATGCGGTTAAGTTAACTTTCATATAGTTAGAAAATGATTCTAATGATACATCAAATACAGTCCTTTTTTTCCTTTCAGCATTTACGTGATCATTTAATGCAAAACAATTTATCAAATAATCCATTCTGTGTTCTTTAAACCATTTTTTTACAAATATTTCATCTGTAAGATCATGACCTAATTTTAAGTCAAGTTTCAAAACTTTATTTTTCTTTTCAAAATATTGACATACTTCTTTTCCTATAAGACCCTCTGAGCCTGTAATTGTTATTCTAGACAAGTTTAAACACCATTTTTATTCGAATAGACATTGTGTAGTAATTTGACAGATTCACACCGTACCTTAAGTTTAATGAACCATATTAAAAGATACAAGATGCTGATTTATCTTCCATACATCTTTTCTTTTTCGTAGTAAATTCAATATTTCGTCCATTAAAAAGATTCTTCCATTATGATAGAGATTTTCGTATATGGCCTTTATGAACTCAAAATCCTCTTGATAATCAACTGTCCAGCGCTCACTTTGAAATAGATTTTTTCCGTTATGCATAACAACATTACCGAGTCTAAATTTAGATGGATTAGACCAGATATAGGTTGTTGTATGTTCTCTTTCAGTAGGATCTGTAGATTCTTTCCATGCTTGCTCTAGTGCAGAAAATCTAAATATTTCAACATCAAGACCATTAGGAAATGTTGCAGGATGTACGTTACTAACATAATCATAGGAACCATTCTGAAACTTATCTATAACTTGGTCAATTACTTCTGGGTCTATAATGGGACAATCTGATGTAATCTTACAAATGAAATCGACATTAAATTTTTTTGCAACTTGATAATGTCTATCTAGACAATCAAATTCACTGCCTCTAAATACACCATAACCATTTTTTTTTGCAGTTTCATAAATAATATCATCATTTTTGTTAGTTGTAGTTGCAACAATAATATGATTCAGTAATTTAGAATGAGATAGTCTTTCTAACATTAGTAATAACATAGGTTTTCCGCAAATTTCTTTCATTACTTTACCTGGCAATCTTGTTGAATCCATGTGTGCCTGGACGATTGCAATTACTTTGTTATTTTCAGGCATGAGTTGTTATTTTTATTTGAAGAATAAAAACAATACGAATTATATTTTGAGAATTCATATCGTGTAAGATATAAAAAGTAGCTTTTGTTATTTTTTCTTTACCGGTTGGATTTTCATTGTCCAAATTGACTTGGGCATTTTTCCCTCTAGAAGTTTTTCATAATTAGCATTAGAAACTTTTTCATTTATGATTTTACAAACATCGTCTAGAATTTCCAAAGTCTTATCAATATCCTCAAAAGAATGAGAATACGATAGATAAACTGCCCCCAAAGGAGAAAGGAATATTCCTCTTTTAACCATCTCCTGAAAAATCAACGATTTTAAGGCTAAAGATTCAACCCCAGATGGATCATAACATAATGATTCCATTCTTACAGGATATCCAGTCATTTTTGCATTAATGTTATTTTTTTCTATAATTTTGTTCCAACCTTCAAACAATCTTTTTCCTACTTGCCAACATTGGGCAATAGTGTTTCTTTCTCTCATTTCTTGAATTGTAGCTAAACTGCCCGCCATAGATAATGCTTCCATGTTATTGGTAGACGAAACCCAAAGATCATCAAAGATTTTCATATATTCTCTCGGACCTGTAATAGCTGAAATTGGTAGACCATTTCCCATGCCTTTACCAAAACACATAAGATCTCCTTTAATATCAAAATATTTTTGGGCCCCTCCTAAATCAAACCTAAAGCCAGTAACAATTTCATCTAAAACTAATACTGTGTTATATCTATCAGCTATTTTCCTGACTTTTTTCAAGAAATCATCTTGAGGTTTTTCAAAATGCGTTGGTTCTAAGACGATTGCTGCAATCTCATCTTTGTTATCGTCAAATATTTGTTCCAATCCATCTGCATCATTATAATCAAAAATTTTTATAAGATCTTTATTAAATTGTGGAACTCCACCGTCACGACTAACCATTGCAGCTTGCCAATCATGCCAAACACCCCCGCTCCCACAATACGCGATTTTTTCTCTTTTTGTAATAGCCCTAGCAGCTCGTATTGCTGCAGTCACCGCATTTGAGCCTGATTTTTCAAATTTTACCATTTCAGTATGAGGTATAACTTGACACATTGTTTCAGATAGTTCTAATTCTACAGGATGTGGTAATGAAAATAAAATGCCTTGCTCAAGTTGTTTAATTACTGCATCATTTACTACTTTGTAATTATAACCCAAAGTTATAGGCCCCAGACCACACAAATAGTCTAAATATTCATTTCCATCAACATCTACAAAATGTGATCCATGTGCAGATTTAGCATATACAGGATAAACGCCTTCTACAAAACTTGTTGCTGCTCTACTAAATGTACCTGTTAACGAAGGGATAATTTTTCTTGCTCGCTCTTTTAGGATATTAGATTTTTCTATCTTTAGATTCAACAATCTGCGATATGATAGCGAATAATTAATGGTTTTGCCCAATAAAACAACAAAATCAGAATCCGTGCTATTGATTAATTTTCAAATTCTTTTGTATCATATTAAGAGAGTTATCGTGGATTATATGATTAACTAGAAATCTGCTACTACAAAATCAGAGTAACAAAATGTTGTTTACGAAAGTATTTGATAATTATTATTAACTAGAAGTTTTAAATGAGTCATTGAATCATCGTAAAATGAAATACAGTTGTCTGACACAATAGTTATAGTAGAGGGCAAGGATGATGTTAAGGAACTTACAGACATAATGCATGCATCAAACGATGTCAAAATAATAAGTTTTGATTTTTATGCGCATAAATCATTAAACAAATTAGAAATTAAACATGAAATTATAGAAGAATATTTTAGCAATGATGATCAGTTAAAGTTAGATAATTTAGCACTAAAATTGGCAACGACTTGGTATAAACAAAAAAATTTGACTAGTTTTTTAGAATATGATGGACTAAATCTTGGATGTATACTTGAAATAGAGATTATTGGCTACTTTTTTTTGCATCTTAAACGAACCTTAGGAATAATAAGAATTTTAGAAAAAGAACAACCTAAGAAAATAATTAGTTCTTCTTTAGGTAATTTCGTCAAGATAATATGCGTTGATAAGAAAATCGAAGTCATCACACATGAAGTTAAAATTACTTCATCATTACATTTTGATAAGATACAAGTTCCAATAGAAATAGGTCATAAAGTAATATCGTTAAAAATTTCTAGAAATCAGTTTTTACTATTAAAAAAACTATTTGAGACTATTACTAACATATTTTTTAATCTTAAACCCAATATACATACCAACAAAAAATCGACTTTACTATTAGATTTCAATCCAGTGATGTATGAAAATCTATTAAGAACTTTATCTGCTCAACAAAATATAATTCTCTTAAATCAAAGAAGACCTGCAATATGGAACTTTGAAAGTCTAAACATAGTAAGACGTTTCAAATGCGAAATCGTAAGATTAGACGATTATTATAATTCTGAAGCAGCAACTAAGATAGAAGAAGAATTACAAAATTTTAAACATAAACTCAATACACTCTGGTTAAATGATAAGATTCTACACAACATATTCTCTGTAGAAGGATATTCATTTTGGAATGCCATCAGAGACAATTTCATAGAAATCATTACAAAAAGATTCAATGAGAGTATAACACGATTATTATTGCTTAAGGAATTATTTAATCAGATTAATGTAAATTGTATTTTAGAATGGGCTCATGTTGGAGCAGAAGAAAAAATAATTCATCATGTTTTAGATGATAAAATTCCTATTGTCTTTTTACAACATGGTTTGTTTATAATGAATACAAAATTTGAAAAATACGTTCCAATATTTCCGATAATTCCATCTCATGGTGCTAAAGAGGCAGTGTGGGGCAACATAACTAAAAATTATCTTTTAGAACATGGTGTAAATAATACAGATATTCTCTTAACTGGAAGTCCTCGACATGATGTTTTTTTTAAACTGAGAAACAACATGGAGAATAATAATACTATTTTAATTGCTACTAATGGTTTTTTTCTTGAAACTTTTAGTGGTAATGATACTAGATCGTATGAGTTACTTGAAAATTGTGTAAAGAGAATTTTAGAAATATTGAAGAACGTTCCTAATAAAAAACCCGTAATAAAATTGCACCCCGGACAGGGATATCATGATATTAAATCGCTAATCAGGGAATCAGATCCAACTATTCCTATATATCAAAATCAGAACATTCTGAATTTGATAAAATCATGCGATTGTGTTATTTCGCTAAACTTTTCGACCGTACTTTTAGATGCAATGATTTTGAACAAACCCACCATGGTTATTTTAGCAGAAGAACAAAATTACGAAGAAGATCCTATGATTAAAAGAAAAGCAACTATGCCTGTCTTCAATCTAAAAAATCTCGATTCTGCATTAAATGATCTTCTTTTTAACACCAAAATACGAGAAGGTTTGATTCAGAAAGGAAACGAATTTGTAAACGATTATTTTGTAAATCAAGGAAATGCATCTAAATACTTGTTAGAGATATTAAGAAAATATTGATACATTTTATGTATGTGAATTTCACTTGAAAGGTAGAAAATGTAATTAAAAAGCATAATTACAAAAATAAAAAATCATACAGAAAACATACCTTTTATATAATTTAAAAAGAATTGTTAACTTCACTTAATCAAAATTTATGTGAAACACGAGTTTAAATTATTCGTGCTTTATTATAGAGATAATGCTAGGAAAACGATATCTCAATGATGGTAAGGCAGTTCTACCTTTAAATATCATACAATTAGAAACTAAAAAACAATTAGAAAATAAAATTAATAGTAAAAAATATTTTTTTGAAAAAATACTTTGTATAGTTTGTGGATCTAATAATTTTGAACAGTTATCGGAAAAAGATCGATATGGTTTATGCATGTCTGTAGTAATATGCAAAAAATGTGGTTTGGTTCAAACAAATCCAAGAATGAATTTTGATAGCTATAATGAGTTTTATGATATAGAATATAGAAAACTGTATAATGGTACAAGCGATGCAAGTGAAATATTTTCCGGTCAGTACGAAACTGGTAAATTGATCTACGAATATATCGAATCAGTTACAGGAGAATCCATAAAAAAGAAAATCATTGTAGAAATAGGAACTGGAGCTGGAGGTATTTTAAAATTTTTCCAAGATCACAACAATGAAGTCTTTGGCATAGATTTAGGCTCGGAATTCATTGAGTACGGCAAGAAAAAAGGTCTGAATCTTGAAGTTGGTACAATAGAAAAGCTATACTCATTAACACAAAAACCAGATATTGTAATATGTTCACATATCGTGGAGCATTTTTTAAATCCAATAGAAGAATTACAAAAACTAAGAAAATTTTTGAAGCCAGAAAGTGTAATTTATGTGGAAGTACCCGGCATCAGACATTTAACAATTTCATATTATAGAGACTTTTTGAAATATCTTCAAAATGCTCACACATATCATTTCACTTTGAACTCACTTCTTAATTGTTGTAGAAAAGCTGGTTTTGAATTAATTTCTGGTAATGAAATAATCACTTCATTGTTTAAGATGAGCAAAATTGATAATAATTATCAATCAGATTATGATTCAACTATTAGTTTTTTAAAAAAAATTGAAAACACTAGATCTAATCCATTAAATCCATTTGCCATAAAATTAAAAATATTTTCATTAATTATTTTTCTATTAGAAAAAACCAGAACAACAAGATTTGCTAAAAAAATATACTATAGATCAAAGATTTAAAATATTAAACTAAAAAACACTAGATACACAAAATTGTATTA